>NZ_JBLVOL010000091.1:0-11323 GCF_053543755.1 Achromobacter semiaridum
GCCACGCGCTGCGCCCGGCTTGGAGCATCATGCACATTGTTGTCATCGGCGCGGGCGTGGTCGGCATGGCCACCGCCTACTTCCTGCATCGCGAGGGCCATCGCGTTACCGTGGTGGACGCGGGCTCCGGCCCGGGCCAGGCCACCAGCATGGCCAATGGTGCGCAGCTGAGCTATAGCTTTGTTGCGCCGCTGGCCGACCCCGCCGTGCTGCCCAAACTGCCGTCCTGGCTGCTGGCGCAGGATGCCCCGCTGCGCTTTCGTCCGCGCCTGGACCCGGACCAATGGCGCTGGAGCATCGGCTTCCTGCGTGCCTGCACGCGCACCAAGAACCGGTCCACCACGCGCGAGCTGCTGGCGTTGGGCATGTACAGCCGCCTGTGCGTGCACGAGCTGGTGCGCAACGAGCAGCCCGATTTTGACTTTTCATCAGCGGGCAAGCTGCTGGTCTACCAGGACGCGGCGGCGTACCGGCACGCGCTGGCGCAGCGCGATTACCTGGGCGGGCTGGGCTGCGAACAACAGGTGATGAACGCCGACGCCTGCGTGGCGATGGAGCCCGCGCTGACCGCGATCGGGCGCAGCATCCAGGGCGCGCTGTACACGCCTACTGAAGACGCCGGCGACTGCCAACGCTTGTGCATGGAACTGGAACGCATCCTGCGCGCCGCGCCCGACCCGGTGCGCTTTTACTTCGACACGCGGGTCAAGGCGCTGCGCCATGAACGCGGCCGCATCACCAGCGCCAACACCACCGTTGGCGATCTGTCGGCCGACCACTTCGTGCTGGCCGGCGGCATGGGCGCGCAGGCGCTGGCGCGGCCACTGGGGCTGAACCTGCACATCTATCCGCTGAAGGGATACAGCCTGACCTATACCTTGACGCCCGATAGCGTGGCGCCCACGGCAAGCATCAGTGACATCCGCCGCAAGGTGGTCTATGCGCGGCTGGGCCAGCGCCTGCGCGTGGCGGGCATGGTCGATATCGGCACGAGCGGTGGCGGGGTCGATCCGCAGCGCGTGCGCAGCCTGGAACGCGATGTGACGCAGTTCTTTCCGGACCTGAATGCGGCGGGGCCGCCCGCTGCGTGGGCGGGGCTGCGGCCCGCGCGGCCCGACGGCAAGCCACTGATCGGCGCCACGCCCTATCGCAACCTGTGGTTGAACACCGGCCACGGCGGCTTGGGTTTTACGCTGGCCCTGGGCAGCGCGCGCATGTTGACGGACTTGATGCGGGGCCGCGACCCCGCCGTGGAGCCGGCGGCTTTCGCGCTGCAATGAACGCGCGCCCAGCCTGAATCGCCGGGCGCGAAATCAATCCGCCTTGATGCCGCGGCTTTGGATCAGCTTGCCCCACTTGGCGCGTTCCTTGACTTCGAACGCCGCCAGGTCCGCGCCGAACACGTTGCCCGGCGTGGCGCCGCCTTGCGCCAGCGACTGCTGCAACCGCGGCGACTTCAGCGCTTGCCGCATGGCGGCGATCAGCTTGTCGACCACCGGCGCCGGCGTGCCGCGCGGCGCGTACAGGCCCGACCACGCGGTGACCTCGAAGCCGGGCAAACCCGCCTCCGCCATCGTGGGCAAGTCGGGCGCGGCGGGGCTGCGTTCGGCCGAGGTGACCGCGATGCCGCGCAGGCGTCCGCCCGGCTTCAGCGCCGACATGGAACTGGGCAGGTTATCCATCAGGATGTCGACCTGGCCGCCGATCACGGCGGGTATCGCCGCCGACGAACCCTTGAACGGCACGTGCAGCATCTGCAAGCCCGCCGCCGATTCAAAATACGCGCCCGTCAGGTGCACCGACGAACCAACGCCGGGCGACGCATACGAATACTTGCCCGGGTCTTTCTTCACGGCCTTCATCACATCGTCCAGGTTGCGCCAGGGCGAATCGGCGGCCACCGCCATGACGTTGGGCGTAGACGCGATCATGCCCAGCGGCACCAGGTCGGTGGCGGGGTTGAAGCCGATGTTGCTGTAGAGGTATTGGTTGACCGTCTGCGTGCCGACCGAACCGAGCACGATGGTGTAGCCATCGGCCTGCGCGCGGGACGCAGCGGCAACGCCCAGGTTGCCCGCCGCGCCCGGTTTGTTTTCCACCACGATGGACTGGCCCAGCGCGGGCGCCATGTGCTGCGCAATGGTGCGCGCAAACAGATCGGTGGTGCCGCCCGGCGGAAACGGCACGATCAACGTGATCGGCCGCTCGGGCCATGCCTGCGCGGAGGCCGCCGCCGACAACGCCAACGTAGCGACCGCCGCCACGCTGGAAAAACGCGCCGCCCGTAAAGCGGTGCGCCATTGAATTGACCAGCCCATCCTTGTTCCCCTTCGCAGATTTTTGTGTGCGTGTGATCAAACGGAATTCGGCGTCGGTGCAGCGTGACGACAGAGCGCAAGAAAAGTGACCAGCTGGTCACTTTTTACGCACTAGCATTAAGAACCGGCGCAGAAAGCTTGTCAACGAATGCGAAGAGGATTACGCGTTATCCCTAGGAACCGTCCCAACCGCCGCCCAAGGCCACGATCAGGTTCACGCTGGCAACCAGCCGCGTGCCCAACAGGCTTAGCGCATTGCGCTCGCTGTTAAGCGCGGTGGCGTCCACCACCGCCACGCTCAGATAGTCCACCAGGCCGGCCTTGTACTGGTTCTGAATCAGGCGCAGCGACTCGCGCGCGGACTCCAGCGCGCGGCGTTGCACGGTCTGTTCGTTTTCCATAACGCGCAGCTGGATCAGATAGTCCTCGACTTCGCGCAGGCCGACCAACGCCGCTTGGCGATAGGCGGCCGCTTGCGAGTCGTAGGCGGCGCGCGCCTGTTCGACCTGCGCGGCACGTGCGCCGCCATCGAATAGGGTCAGCGCCAACGCCGGGCCCAGCGACCAAAAGCGCGCGGGCGCCGTCAGCAGGTCCGCGAACTGGCCGTTGCGAAAGCCGCCGTCGGCCGACAGGATCAGCGAGGGGAACCACGCGGCCTCGGCCACGCCGATCTGCGCATTGGCCGCGGCCGCGCGACGTTCGGCGGCGGCGATGTCCGGACGCCGCTCAAGCAGCTCGGACGGCAGCCCCACCGGAATCCGCGGCAGCTTCAAGGCGAACACCGCCGGCGGCAGGCTGAATTGCGACGGCGCCTGCCCCATCAACACCGCGATGGCGTGCTCGTACTGGCCGCGCTGCCAGTCCAGGTCAATCGACTGGGCGCGCGTGCTTTCCACCTGCGTGCGCGCCACGGCGATGTCGGCCTGCCCGGCCACGCCCACTTCATATCGGTTCTGCGTCAGTTGCAGCGACTTTTCATACGCCGCCACGGTAGCGTCCAGCAGGCGCTTCTGTTCGTCCAGCACGCGCAGTTGCAGATACGTCTGCACCAGCGCCGCCTGCGCGCTCAGGCGCGTGGCGGCCAGATCGGCCAGGCTGGCCGCCGCGCTGGCCTCGGACGATTCCGTGCTGCGGCGCACGCGTCCCCACACGTCCAGTTCCCAGCTGACGCTGCCCGTCACGGAATACTGGTTCGACACATTGCTGCCATTGCCCGACGACGATGACGAGCCCGTGCCGCTACCCGCGCGCGACATGCCCGCGCTGGCGCCCACGGTGGGATAGAAACCGGCGCGCGCGGCGCGCACCAGGCCCAGCGCCTGGCGGTAATTGGCCTCGGCCTGGGCAATGGTCTGGTTCGACGTGTTCAGCCGCTCGACCAGCGTATTGAGCGTCTCGTCCTCATACACCAGCCACCACTTGCCACGGTCGGCAACGTCGCGCGGCTCTGCGCGCTTCCAGCCGTCTACCTGCTCTTGCCCCTGCCCTTCCTTGTAGGACGCGCCCACATCCAGCGCGGGGCGTTGGTAATCAGGGCCGACCGCGCACGCGCCAAGCAGCGCGCAAAGCGCCAGCGTGACGGCGCTGCGGGGAAGAAAGGAGGCGGCAAACGGCTTGGGTCGGATCATGTAGGTTCTATGGAAGCAGGGGCGTCATTTCGCCGGGCGCGCCAGCGCGAGGCCCACAGGCGAAAACGGTCCAGGTAAAGATAGACCACCGGGGTGGTGTACAGCGTCAGGATCTGGCTGAGGACCAGGCCGCCCACGATGGTAATGCCCAGCGGCTGGCGCATCTCGACGCCGGCCCCGGTTGCCAGCACCAGCGGCAGCGCGCCGAAGATGGCGGCCATGGTCGTCATCATGATGGGGCGAAAGCGTGTCAGGCAGGCCTGGAAGATCGCTTCGCGTGGCGCCATGCCCTGCACGCGCTGCGCTTCCAGCGCAAAGTCCACCATCATGATGGCGTTCTTTTTCACGATGCCGATCAACAGAAACACGCCGATCAGCGCAATCAGCGTGAAGTCCTGCCGCACCAGCAGCAGCGCCAGCAGCGCGCCCAGCCCGGCGGACGGCAGCGTGGACAGGATCGTCAGCGGATGCACGAAGCTCTCGTACAAAATGCCCAGCACGATGTACATCGTGACCAGCGCCGCCAGGATCAGCCACGGCTGCTGCGCAAGCGTTTGCTGCAAGGCGGCGGCGGTGCCCTGGAAGCCCGCCTGGATCTGGTCCGACGGCAAGCCGATGCGCGCCACGGCCGCGTCGATGGCGGCGGTGGCCTGGCCCAGCGACACGCCGGGCGCCAGGCTGAACGACACGGTATCCGCCACGAACAAACCCTGGTGCTGCACGCTGAGCGGGGCGTTGCCGTTTTCAAGGCTTGCGAAGGCCAGCAGCGGCACGCGCGCGCCGGTGGACGTGATCACTTCCACCTGCTTGAGCGATTCGATGTCTTCGGCAAACTTGGGCTCCAGCCCCAGCACCACGTGGTACTGGTTCAGCGGCCCGTACATCACCGACACCTGCCGCTGGCTGAACGAATTGTTCAGCACGGTGGATATCGTGGACATGCTGACGCCCAGCCGCGTTGCGGCCTCGCGGTCGATCACCAGGTTGATCTGGCGGCCCTTGTCCTCGACGTCGGTATCCACGTCGGTAATTTCAGGAATCTTCGCCATCGCCTGCTGCACCTTGGGCATCCAGGTGCGCAGCAATTGCAGGTCGCCCGACATCAGCGTGTAGTCGTACGAGCCCTGGCTCTGGCGCCCACCGATGCGGATGTCCTGTTGCGACACCAGGAACATGCGCGCGCCCGGCATGTTTTGCAGCTTGCCGCGCAGCCGGTTGATGACCACGTCCGCCGACACCTTGCGTTCTTCCAGCGGCTTTAACTGGATCTGCATGAAGCTGCTGTTGCTGCCGCCGCGCCCGCCCGCGTAGCCCGTCATGCTTTGGACCGCCGGGTCTGCCAGCACCACCTTGCGCAGCGCGTCCAGCTTGGGGACGGTGGCCTGGAACGATGTGCCCTGGTCCACCCGGAAAAAACCCAGCAGCTGACCCGTGTCCTGCTGCGGGAAAAAGCCCTTGGGCACCGCCATGTACAGGTACACGTTCAGGCCCACGGCCACGGCCAGCGTCAGCATCATCAACCGCCCATGCGCCAGCGCCCAGCGCAGGCTGCGGCGATAGCCGTCCAGCATGGCTTCAAAGCCGCGTTCGGACCAGCGCGCGAGCCGCCCGGGAGGCTTGGCGTCCTTGGGCTCGGGCCGCAACAGCCGCGCGCACATCATGGGCGTCAACGTCAGGGACACCACCAGCGACACCATGATGGCGGCCGACAGCGTCACGGCAAATTCGCGGAACAGCCGGCCCACCACGCCGCCCATCAGCAGGATGGGGATGAACACCGCCACCAGCGACAGGCTCATGGACAGCACGGTAAAGCCCACTTCGCGCGAGCCGCGCAGCGCCGCGCGCATGGGGGACATGCCGTTCTCGACATGCCGCATGATGTTCTCTAACACCACGATGGCATCGTCCACCACGAAGCCGGTGGCCACGATCAGCGCCATCAGCGAGATGGTGTTCAGCGTGAAGCCGCACATATACATGATGCAGAACGTGCCGATCAGCGATACCGGCACCGCCACGCTGGGGATGATGGCCGCGCGCCAGCGGCGCAGGAACAGCAGCACCACCAGCACCACCAGCCCCACGGCAATGATCAGCGTAAGTTCGGCTTCGTGCAGCGACGCGCGGATGCTGGGCGTGCGGTCTTGCGCAACCGTCATGTTCACGTCGGCCGGCATCAGCGCCTGCAACACGGGCAGCTGCGCGCGCACCGCGTTCACGGCTTCGATGATGTTGGCGTCGGCCTGCCGCCGCACGATCATCAGGATGGCCTTGCGATCGTTGTAGAAGCCGGTCTGGTACAGGTCTTCAACGGAATCCTCGACCTTGGCCACATCCGACACGCGCACCGGCGCACCGTCTTTCCAGGCCACGATCAGCGGCCGGTATTGTTCGGCGCGGCTGAGCTGGTCGCTGACCATGATCTGCCAGTGGTAGCGGTCGTTCTCCAGCACGCCCTTGGGTCGGTTCGCGTTGGCGTTGGCCAGCGTGCTGCGCAGCTGGTCCAGCGACACGCCGCGATTGGCCAGCGCGCCCGGCAGCACCGTGACGCGCACGGCCGGCAGTGAACTGCCGCCCACGGTGACTTCGCCCACGCCGTCCACCTGCGCCAGTTTTTGCGCCACGATGGTGGAGGCAATGTCGTACAGCTGCCCCTGGCCCAGCGTGTCGGACGTCAGCGCCAAGGTCATGATGGGCGCGTCCGACGGATTGGACTTGTGATACGTGGGGTTGCTGCGCAAGCCGGAAGGCAGCAACGAACGCGCGGCGTTGATCGCGGCCTGCACGTCGCGCGCCGCACCGTTGATATCGCGCGACAGGTCAAATTGCAGCGTGACGCGGGTGGACCCCTGCGAGCTGCTGGAGGTCATTTCGGTCACGCCCGCGATGCTGCCCAGCGACCGCTCAAGCGGCGTGGCCACGCTGGACGCCATGGTCTCGGGGCTGGCGCCCGGCAGGCTGGCCGACACCGAGATCGTGGGGATGTCCACCTGCGGCAAGGGCGCCACCGGCAACAGGAAAAACGCCAGCAGCCCCGCCATCACGACCGCCACGCTTAGCAGCGTGGTCGCTACCGGCCGGACGATGAAGGGCGCCGACATGATCATGACGCGTCCCCGGCGGCGGGCTCGCGCACGCCACGCCAGCGGCGCGACAGGCGGTCGAACATCAAATAGATGACGGGCGTGGTGAACAGCGTCAGCACCTGGCTGAGCAACAGGCCGCCCACCATCACCAGGCCCAGCGGCTGGCGCAGTTCAGCGCCGGTACCCGTGGACAGCATCAGCGGCAAGGCGCCGAACAGCGCGGCAAGCGTAGTCATCAAGATGGGCCGGAAGCGCAGCAGCGCGGCTTCATGGATGGCCGCGCGCGGGCTCAGGCCGCGCTTGCGCTCGGCGTCCAGCGCGAAGTCGATCATCATGATGGCGTTCTTTTTCACGATGCCGATCAGCAGGATGATGCCGATGATGCCGATCATGTCCAGCTCGGTGCCGCTGATCAACAGCGCCAGCAAGGCCCCCACACCGGCGGACGGCAGGGTCGACAGGATGGTGATAGGGTGGATATAGCTTTCGTACAGCACACCCAGCACGATGTACATGGTGACCACGGCGGCCAGGATCAGCCACAACGTGCTGGTCAGCGAATTCTGGAACGCCAGCGCGGCGCCCTGGAAGCGGGTCTCGACGCTGGCCGGCATGCCGATCTCGGCTTCGGCGGCGGTGATGGCCTGGACCGCGTTGGACAAGGACGCGCCCGGCGCCAGGTTGAACGACACCGTGACCATCGGAAACTGATCCAGCCGGTTCACGGCCAGCACCGTGCGCCCTTCGGAAATATGCGCCACCGACGACAGCGGCACCTGCGTGCCGGCGGCGGTGGGCACATGGATCTGCCCCAGCGCGGACGGGTTCATCTGAAATTGCGGCTGCACCTCCAGCACCACGCGGTACTGGTTCGACTGCGTGAATATCGTCGATATCAGACGCTGGCCGAAGGCATCGTAAAGCGCTTCGTCGATGACGGCGGCGGTAATGCCCAGGCGCGAGGCGGCATCGCGGTCGATCTCAACCCAGGTCTGCAAGCCATCGTCCTGCAAGTCATCCGTTACGTCCTTCAGGCCCGGCACCTGGCGCAGCCGGTCCACCAGCTTGGGCGTCCATTCGCTAAGCACTTTCAGGTCGGGGTTGGACAGCGTCATCTGGTATTGGGTGCGGCTGACGCGGTCTTCGATGGTCAGGTCCTGCACGGGCTGCATGTAGACGGTCAGGCCGTCCTGCTTGCCCAGCGATTCCTGCAAGCGCGCCATCACCGTGCGCAAATCGCCGCTGCGCTCGGCTTGCGGCTTCAGGGAAATCTGCATGCGGCCGGCGCTAAGCGTGGCGTTGCTGCCATCGACACCGATGAACGAGGACACGGCCTGCACGTCAGGATCCTGGAGCACCAGCCGCGCGGCGGCCTGCTGACGTTCGGCCATGGCCGGAAACGATATTGATTGCGGCGCCTGCGTGATGGCCTGGATCAGCCCGGTGTCCTGCTGTGGGAAAAAGCCCTTGGGCACCACCATGTACAGCACCACGGTCAGCGCGAACGTGCCCACCGCCACCAGCAAGGTCAGCGGCTGATGGCGCAGCACCACTTGCAGCATCCGGTCATAGCCGGCGATGACGCGGTCGATGAAGTTGCCCGTCGCGGTGTGAAAACGCCCGTGCTTCTGTTCCGATTCCGCCCGCAGCAGGCGCGCGCACATCATCGGCGTCAGGGTCAGCGACACGACCAGCGAGATCAGGATGGACACCGCCAGCGTGATGGCGAATTCGCGGAACAGCCGGCCCACGACTTCGGTCATGAACAGCAGCGGAATCAGTACGGCGATCAATGAGAAGGTCAACGAGATCAGCGTGAACCCGATCTGCGAGGCGCCCTTGAGCGCCGCCTGCATCGGCGTTTCGCCTTCTTCGATGTGGCGCGCGATGTTCTCGATCATGACGATGGCGTCGTCCACCACGAAGCCGGTGGCGATCGTCAGCGCCATCAAGGTCAGGTTGTTGATGGAAAACCCGGCCAGGTACATGATGCCGAACGTGCCCACCAGCGACAGCGGCACCACCACGCTGGGGATCAGGGTGGCGGTCAGGCTGCGCAGGAACACGAAGGTCACCATCACCACCAGCCCCACGGCCAGCAGCATTTCAAACTTCACGTCTTCGACGGAATCGCGGATGGTCTGCGTGCGGTCGGACACCACGGTGACATCCAGCGTGGCCGGCAGCGCGGCGCGCAGCTGCGGCAACAGCGTCTGGATGCGGTTGACCACATCGATCACGTTGGCGCCGGGCTGGCGCTGGATGTTCAACAGGATGGCGGGCTTGTCGCCGGCCCACGCGGCCTGGCGCGTGTCTTCGGCGCCTTCGACCGCGCGCGCCACGTCGGACAGGCGCAGCGGCGCGTTGTTCTTGTAGGCAATGATCAGGTCGTTGTAGTCGGTGGGCGACTTCAGCTGGTCATTGGCGTTGATGGTGGTGGACCGCAGCGGGCCGTCCAGATTGCCCTTGGGCTGGTTGACGTTAGCGCCCACGATGGCGGTACGCAGGTCGGACATGGCCAGGCCGTTGGCGGCCAGCGCCTGCGGGTTCACCTGCACGCGCACGGCCGGGCGCTGCCCGCCCGCCACGCTGACCAGGCCCACGCCGGGAATCTGCGACAGCTTCTGCGCCACCCGCGTATCGACCAGATCGCGCACCTGCGGCAAGGGCATGGTGGGCGACGTGATGGCCAGCGTCAGCACGGCGGCGTCGGCGGGGTTGACCTTGTTATAGGTGGGCGGCACCGGCAGGTCGCTGGGCAGCAGATTGGATGCCGCGTTGATGGCGGCCTGCACCTGCTGCTCGGCCACGTCCAGCGGCAAGGTCAGGTTGAACTGCATGGTGATGACCGACGCGCCGCCCGAACTGGTGGACGACATCTGGTTCAAGCCGGGCATCTGCCCAAACTGCCGTTCCAGCGGTGACGTGACCAGCGAGGTCATCACGTCGGGGCTGGCCCCGGGGTACAGCGTCACCACCTGGATCGTCGGGTAGTCCACCTCGGGCAGCGCCGACACGGGCAACATGCGGTAGGCGATGAAGCCGGCAATCAGGATGGCCACCATCGCCAGCGTGGTGGCGACGGGGCGCAGGATGAACAGACGCGACGGACTCACGATGCGCTCGGCTTATTTGGACGGCGGCGTGGTGCCGGCAGGCGCGCCCGCGCCCAGCGTCTTGTCGCGGGTGGCGGGAATGACTTCGGCGCCGCCCACGATTTCAACCTTGGCCCCCGCGCGCAGGCGGTCGGTGCCTTCGGTGACGACGCGGTCGCCCGGTTGCAGCCCTTCGTTGACGGCGACCATGCCGTTGTTGATGGCGCCCAGTTTGACCTGGCGCACGGCGATGGTGTTGTCCGGCTGCACCAGGAACACAAAGGCGCCGGCCGAGCCTTGCTGGATGGCGGCGGTGGGGATGGCGGTGACGTCCTTGCGCGTCAGCACGTGCAGGCGCACGTTGACGAACTGGTTCGGGAACAGCGCGTCGTCGGCGTTTTCAAACCTGGCCTTCAGCTTCAGGGTGCCTGTGGCGACGTCGATCTGGTTGTCCAGCGTTTCCAGCACGCCGGTGGCGATGCGGCGCGTGTCGGCGCGGTCGTAGGCGTCGACGGCCAAGGTCCGGCCGGCCGCGATTTCGCCGCGCACTTCGGGCAGCTGGGTTTCCGGCAGCGTGAAGACGACGGAGATCGGCTGAGTCTGGGTGATGACAACCAGCCCATTGGTATCGGCGCTGGACACCAGGTTGCCCCGGTCAACCTGGCGCAAGCCCAGCCGGCCGCTGATAGGCGCGGTGATGCGGGCGTAATCCAGCTGCAACTTGGCGTTGTCCACGTTGGCCTGGTCGCTCTTGACGGTGCCTTCGTACTGGCGCACCAGCGCGGCCTGGGTGTCCACCTGTTGCTTGGCGATGGAGTCCTGTTTGAACAGGGCTTGATAGCGTTGCAGGTCGCGCCGCGCGTTTTCAAGCTGTGCCAGGTTCTGCATCTGCGTGCCGCGCGCCTGGTCCAGCGCCACCTGGAAAGCGCGCGGGTCCACTTGTGCCAACACGTCGCCGGCCTTCACTTGCTGGCCTTCCTGGAATTGCACGTCGACCAGTTCGCCGCTGACGCGGCTGCGCACGGTGACCGTGTTGTACGCCGTGACCGTGCCCAGGGACTTCAGATAGATGTCGATGTCCTGCTTGGCGGCGGTGGCGATGCGCACCGGCACGGGCAGGTTGGCCATCGCGGCTGCCGGCGGCCGGCCGGCGCCCGGGCCGCGCGCCCCCCCCGGGCCGCCCTGCTTGGCAG
>NZ_JBLVOL010000092.1:0-9226 GCF_053543755.1 Achromobacter semiaridum
GTCGGGCCGCGCTCGGTCGGGCCGCGCTCGGCCAGACAGCGCCAGGTCAGCCGACGTTCCAGCTGATTACGAACCGGGCGCCGCCCAAGGGGCTGTCGGAAACCTGCGCCGTGCCGTTGTGCCAGCGCGCCACGCGGCTGACGATGGCCAGCCCCAGCCCCGTGCCGCCCGTATCGCGCGCCCGGCTTTCGTCCAACCGGATGAACGGTTCGAAGACCCGTTCGCGATCGGCGGGCGGCACGCCGGGCCCGTCGTCATCCACCGTCAGCACATAGTGCCGCGGCGCCGGGCTGGTCAGGCCGACCTGTACCCGTTCGCCGGCGTGGCGGATCGCGTTTTGCAGCAGGTTGAGCAAGGCGCGCGTCATGTAGCGCGGGTGCAGATGCACCTTGTCGGATTCGCACTGCGTCACCCTGCAATGGACGCCCAGCAGTTCGGCCTCGAACGCGGCATGCTGCACCACGGCATCCAGCCAGCCGCGCGCGTCCTGGGCTTGTAGCGGCACGTCGGCGCTCTTGTGCTGCAAGCGCGCATACATCAGCAGCTCCGAGGCCATGCTGTCCAGCTCGGCCACATCGCTTTTCATGTCCTCGACCAAGCGCTTGCGCGCCTCCGGGTCGGCCTCGCGGTCGATCATGTCCAGCTCGAACGACAGCCGCGCAATCGGCGTGCGCAGTTCATGCGACACCGCGTTGGTCAGTTCGCGCTGATTGCTGATCAGCGCGGCAATGCGATCCGACATCTGGTTGAAGGTGTCGCCCAGCCCGCGGATGCTGGAATACCGCGACAAGCGGGCGCGCGCCTGCAAGTCGCCCTGCCCCATGCGGTGCGCGGCCGTCTTCAGCGCTTCCAGGTCGCGCCAGATCGGCAGCGCCCACACCAGCATGAAGCCGCACAGCAGCAAGCCCAGCGCGGTGTAGATGGCCACGATGACCCAGGTGCCCACGAGCGGCTCGGGCGGCATCTTGACCAGCAACCATTGCGCGCCCGGCCCGGGCAGCGCGGACACAAAGCTCATCTGCTTGTCACGCAGGAAGAAGCCGCCCGCTTCGATGGTGCGCCGCTCGTCGTCAGTCAGCGCGAAGTCGGGCGAGTTGTAGTCGGCGGGGTCCAGCACCTGCAAGGCCAGGCCGTAATGCGGGGCCAGCGTATCGCGCACATAGTCGCGGCGCGCCTCGGGCGGCACACTGGCCAATTCCAGCTTCAGGCTGTGCAATTGCCCGCGCACCGCTTCGCGCGTGTAGTTCGCGGTCTCGGGCTCGAAGACGTAGTTCGCAACCCGCTCGACCACTTCATTCGACAGCACAAAACCGATCGCCAGCACCACGAAGATGCGCAGAACGAACTTAAGCATCGCCGAGCTCGTGCGCCTTGGGAGAAAACAGGTAACCCTTGCCCCAGACGGTCTTGATGCGCGCCGGGTCGCGCGGATCATCGTCCAGCTTGCGGCGCAGTTTGCTGACGCACACGTCCACACTGCGGTCCAGGCCATTGAATTCAATGCCGCGCACCGCATTCAGCAGATCGTCGCGCGTCAACACCTGACCGGCCTGGCTGGCCAACGCCCACAGCATCTCGAATTCCATGGTCGTCAGATCGACGTCCGCGCCGGCAAGCGTGACCGAGCGCGTCGGGCGGTCAATCGATAACGGGCCGAACACCAGCTGATCCGGCTGCGCGTCCGTCTGATTGTGGCGGCGCATCACGGCACGAATCCGCGCAAGCAACACGCGCGGCTCCACCGGCTTGATAACGTAATCGTCCGCGCCGGACTCCAGCCCAAGAATCTGGTCCAGATCATCTTCACGCGCGGTCAGCATCAGGATGGGCGCCGAAGAAAAGGCGCGCAGGTCGCGGCACACCTGCAAGCCGTCGCGGCCCGGCAGCATCAGGTCCAGGATGGTGATGGCCGGCTCATGGCGCCGAAACGCCTCCACCGCCTGGTCACCGCGATAGGCCTGGGCGACCTTGAAACCATGTTGCTCCAGAAATTGCGCAATCAGGCGCGAGAGCTTCGGATCGTCTTCAACTAACAAGGCCTTGGTCATGGTGTCCGGACAAGAGGAGATCGGAAGATAACGGACCGGATGGCAATGGCTACCGGGCATTTTTTGCCCGGCAAGCATACACCGAATAAATCTGCGCTTTCGGGGCACCCTCCCTGAGGGTTGCGAGGCCATGAAAGCGGCCCGCGCCGCATCGAAAACGGCGTTTTCAGGCGTACTATCGTTGATGTTCATGCTTGCGCGCAAAGCCATGACTCGATGACGGGCGGCATGACGTCGTCGCGCACAGCGGCAACCGCGCCACCCACAACGTCGGGCGGCCTTATCGACCTATTGTGGAGTCGATCACCATGAACACATCCAGCGGCCAACGCGCCTTTGCCGGACCCATCCCGCAGCTATACGAGCGGTACCTGGTCCCGATGATTTTCGACGGATATGCGCAGGACATGACGCGGCGGGTCGCGTCCCTGGCCCCGTCATCCGTGCTGGAAATCGCCGCGGGCACCGGGGTGGTCACACGCCATCTGGCGGCCGGGCTGCCCGCCGGCACCTCCATCGTATCGACCGATCTTAGCCAGCCAATGCTGGAACATGCCATGAGCCTGGGCACGAGCCGCCCCGTCACGTGGCGCCAGGCCGACGCCATGAACCTGCCCTTTCCCGACGGCGCTTTCGATGCAGTGGTATGCCAGTTCGGCGCCATGTTCTTTCCGGACAAGGCGGTGGCTTTTGCCGAAGCGCACCGCGTGCTGCGGCCGGGCGGCACGTTCTTGTTCAACGTCTGGGACCGCATAGAAGAAAACGAATTCGCCGACTGCGTCACGCAGGCAATGGCAACGCTGTTCCCGGCAGACCCGCCCCGGTTCATGGTGAAAGTGCCGCACGGCTACTACGACCAGACGCAGATCCGCGGCGCGCTGGCGGCGGGCGGGTTCACCGAAGCCATCACCTTCGATACGATGGCCATGCAAAGCCTGGGCGAGTCACCCCGCAGCGTCGCCGTCGCCTATTGCCAAGGCACGCCGATGCGCGCCGAACTCGAAGCGCGCGATGCCGGCATTCTGGAGAAGGCAACGGACGTTGCCGCTTCGGCGATTGAAGACCGCTTTGGCCCGGGCGGCATCACGGGCAAGATTCAGGCGCACGTTGTTGTGGCGACGCGATAGGCAGGCCCACGGCGCGTCCGCCCCCCTTATTCCGCCCTGGCCCCCGACACTTTGACCGTCTCGGCCCATCGTTTGGTCTCGGCCGCGATGAATGCCGTAAATGCTTCCGGCGTTGAGCTGATCGGGTTCAGCGACATCGCGGCGTTGGCTTGCACGACTTCGGGCGTCTTCAACGCCTGGCCGATTGCCTCGTTCATGCGATTGATGATGGCCTGCGGCGTGCCCCTGGGCGCCACGATGCCGCCCCAGGCCACCGCTTCAAAGTTGGGAAACCCGGATTCGGCCATCGTCGGCACGTTGGGCATGGTGGGCAGGCGCTTGGGGCTGGTGACGGCAAACGCTTTCAACGTTCCGTTGTTGACGAACTGCTGGACGCCGTTCACGTTATCGAACATCACATCGACCCGGCCGCTGACCACGTCGGACAGCGCCATCGACCCGCTTTTGTACGGCACGTGCGTGATATCCAGGGCGCCGACCGCTTTCATCATTTCGCCGGTCAGGTGGCTGCCCGAGCCCACCCCGGTTCCCGAGGCGAAGTTCACCTTGCCGGGGTTCTGCTTCACATAGGCCATGAACTCTTGAATTGAGTTCGGCTTGAAGTCCTTTCCGGCGACAAGAATATAAGGGTTGTCGAACAGCAAGCCGACGGGTGCAAAGTCCTTGATCGGGTCATAGGGCAGGCTGCGATAGAAACTGGCATTGACGGCCAAGGTGATGTTGTTGCCAAAGCCGAACGTGTACCCGTCCGGTGCGGCCTTGGCCACCGTGCGGGTGCCCACGATGCCGCCCGCGCTGGCCAGGTTTTCCACGATCACCGGCTGCTTGAGTATTCGCCCGATCTGCTCGGCGACGGGACGCGTCGCCACGTCGGGGCCGGACCCCGCGGCATAGGGAATGATGAGCTTGATGGGTTTGTTCGGCCAGGACTGCGCCTGCACGGCCGTAGACAAGGTAAGGGCCAACAGCGCCAAGCATTGGGCAACTTTCATCGGATTCTCCGGATCTTCTTAAGCAGGGCTCATCCCTGCATGATTTGAATCAGGCGCTTCATCCAGGGCGAGTCCGCCTGCCCCGCCGCGATCGCCGGCGCGAAATGATCCCCCGGTAGCACCATGGTTTCGACGGGGCGACCCAGCTTGCGCAGCTCGGCCTCCATCGTTTGATTGCCCTTGACGATGCGAGGCAGGTCTTCCCGGGCGTACGCCAGCAACATCGGCGGCGTGTCCTGATTCACCCGACACACGGGGCTTGCCGATTCGGCATCCGATACGTCATCCAGCAGGTTCTGATGCGTGCGTTCTTCGCCGCTGCCCGGCGCACGTTCGGGATACCGGATATCAAGCGGCGCGCACAGCGGAAAGCACGCGAGAATCGACGACGCCAAAATGCCGTGGCGGTGCAGGCCTTGCGCGCTTAATGCGGCAAGCGTCATCAGATGCCCCCCCGCGGAATGGCCTCCCACTGCAATGCGCGCGGGGTCTGCGCCATATTCGTGAATGTTCCGAACCACCCACGACAGCGCGGCATGGCAGTCATCCAATAGCGCCTGCCATTTGAAGGCTGGCGCGAGTCGATACGATATCGAGACAAACGTAATGCCCGCGGCGACCAAGGCGGGAGCCATCAACGCCACCCATTCCTTGTAGCCATTCGTCCACGCGCCGCCATGCGCGAAAACGAGTACCGGGCTGGTTTGTCCCGCTGGTTTTCGGCTGGGGTACACGTCGAGTTTGTGCGCCGCCGTGTCGCCGTATTGAAGGTCGGCAATGCGTTCGCAGCGCTGCACAGCCGCAGCAGAAAGCGCCAACGCCGCGCGTGCGTAGTCCTCGGCTTCGGCGGGATACAGCGGGGGCTGTGGCGCAAGATTGGTAAAGCTGATGTCTGTTGCCGACGCTTGGTGAGCGATCTTGGCCGGCTCTTCGGGGTGTTCGGGGATCACGATACGACCTTTCTCTAAGCGTTGGAATCAATCGGCTTGTACGCCACTGCCTTGATTTCGATGCGCAGCAGCGGATGCGGCAGCTGGTGCACGGCGACGGTGGTCCGGGCGGGGCCGTCGTAGTCGAAGTACTCGGCGTAGACCTCGTTGTAGCCCTTGAAGTCGCCCATATCGACCAGATACGTGGAGACTTCAACCAGGTCTTGCAGGCTGGCGCCCGCACTTTCCAGAATCGCCTTGATGTTCTCGATGACGGCGCGCGTCTGCGCCCGGATATCGGCGTCCAGCACGCCCATGGCGTCGGCGTCGGCGCCTACAAAGCTGTTATCGGGGCGGCGTGAACTGGTGCCCGATACAAAGAGAAAGTCTCCGGCACGCTTGACGTGCGGGAATTTGCCGCGTGGCTGCGCGCGCCCTTCGACGACGGCGGATGACAGCTTGCTTGGGGCCATGGGTTTCTCAGTCATTGACGGCGTCCGGTGCGTCCACGTGAATGCAAACGTTGGTGAGTTCAGAGTAGAAATTCAAGGAATGCAGCCCCCCTTCGCGGCCGATTCCGGACAAGCCGCTGCCACCGAACGGCGTGCGCAGGTCTCGCAGGAACCAGGCGTTGACCCAGGCAATGCCCACATTCATCGACTGCGCGACGCGGTGCGCCTTGTTGACGTTGCTGGTCCAGATGGTGGCGGCCAGGCCATACGGCGTGGCGTTGGCACGCCGTATGGCTTCCGCTTCGGAATCAAACGGCGTGACGTGGCCGATGGGGCCGAATATTTCTTCCGAGACGCACCGCGCGTCATCGGCCAGGCCGGCTATCAGTGTGGGTTCGACCCAGAAACCGCCGTCCAGCGCGTTGCCGAAGCTGGGCGTGCCGCCGCCCACGATGAACTGCGCGCCCTCTTGCCGCGCCAACGCGTAGTAGCTAAGTACCTTGTCCCGATGGGCGGCCGAAATCACCGGGCCCATGTCGGTTGACGCATCGGTGGGGTCGCCCAGCTTGATGCGCTTGGCGCGTTCGGCAAGCGCAGCCACAAAGCGCTCGTAAATGGGCCGCTCAACGAAGATGCGTTCGGAGCACAGGCAGACCTGGCCGCTGTTCAGGAACGCCGCGCGGGTCATGCCTTCCACGGTTTTCTCAAAGTCGCAGTCGGCGAAAATGATGGCCGCGTTCTTGCCGCCCAGCTCGAACGACACCGGCTTCACGCCCGCGGCGGCGGCGTGCATGATGGCCGTGCCGGTCTTTGATTCACCGGTAAAGGTGATGGCGCTGATGTCCGGATGCCGGGTGATGAATTCCCCCGCCGAGTTCGGGCCGAAGCCGTGCACCAGGTTAAATACGCCATCGGGCAAGCCCACCGACTGCATCACCTCGGCAAGCAGTGTCGCGGTGCCCGGCGTTTCTTCCGAGGGCTTGGCCACCACCGCATTGCCGCACGCCAGCGCGGGTGCGACTTTCCAGCTGAACAAAAGCAGGGGCAGGTTCCACGGAGAAATGATGCCCACCACGCCCAGCGGTTTTCTGACGGCATAGTTGATGGCGTGGGCGCCACCCGCCAGCTCGGTGCGAAACGTCTCCAGCGGAGCCGTCGTCAGAATGTCCGCAAAGATACGGAAATTGGCCGCGCCACGCGGAATATCAAGCTTGGACGCCAGGGACACCGGCTTGCCCGTATCGCTGACCTCGGCGTCCAGGAAGTCGTCCGCGCGGCGATCGATCTCGTCGGCGATGCGGTAGAGCATGTCGGCCCGGTCGGCCACCGACGTCGCGCCCCAACTGCGTACCGCCCGGTGGCCCGCCGCGACGGCCTGGTCGACCATCGCTTGGGTGGCTTCGTGCACGTCGGCAAAGCGTACGCCCGTTGCCGGGTTGATGCCGGCAAAGCGCTTCTGGCTGTCGACAAACCGGCCATCAATGAAATTTCTGTACTGCTTGAACACGACTGCTCCTTGGCAAATAAAGGCCGCTTCCATTTGGCCGACCCTTCGGCCACGCGCTACTGAAGCTTGAATTCCACGACAGCGCCGCCGCTGCCATATAGCGGTGCATACCCATGCACGATTGCCTGCTTGAAATTTCCGCCCATCGCGCCCAGCAGCCAATGGAACTGCTTGAGGCCCATGTCCGGATGCGCTTCCTTGGCATAGTCGGGCAGGCTGGCGCGCAGGGTTTCCACCTCGCCGCTTTCCATCAGCGCCAGCAGGCGCCGGTTCCACGTGTCATCGGCGTCGGAAAGAATGTGGTCTTCCTGAAGGTCGATGGTTTCGCGGAACATGCTGTTGGACAGCCCCCCGATTCCCACCACCGCCACACGCTTGTCCTGCAAGGCCGACGCGGCGATGGCGCCCAGCTGCTCGGTCTGCTCGGGGCCGTGATAAAGATTGTTGGCGGCGATGACGACGGGAAGCGCGGGCGTACCGAAGTGCATCAGTGTGGTCACGGTGATCGTGCCCGTGTCGATCGGGAACTGGTCGTAGTCGACGCCGCGTGTCTTGATGCCGGCGTCATTGCAAGCCTGCACGCAGCGGTGCGCCAGGGCGGCATCCGAATAGATGTCAAACGCCTGCTCGCCGAACTCGTGCCAGTTTTCATCGACATGCAGGCCGGTACTGCGTGCCCGGGTGATCCAAAGCTGGTCCAGCACGGCGAACCATTGCGTGGAATAGACCAGCACGCAATCGGGTTTGGATTCAGCCAGCGATTTGCCTGCTTGCGCCAGGGCGTCTCGAAGGCGGCCCCACGGCGCTACGTCGGGGCGCAACTGCGGCAGCGGGCTGCCGGGTACAAGAAACGCGGATACGATGCTCATGTCATTCCCCTTTTTCTTTTGCAAGACGGTGCGATCAGGCGGCCCGGGCAGCCGGCGTCAGGCTTGAAAGACCCGCGTCCTGAAGGTTCCATTCGATCACCGCGTTGCCGGTGCCGATGACGGTGCCGTAGCCATGCAGCCTGCCGGCAAGTTCGGGATAGCCCATCGCGGCATGCATCCACGTGAAGGCGCCGGACTTCACTTCGGCAAAGGCTTCATCGATGAACTGCGGCAACAGCTGGAAGGTCTCTTGCATGCGGCCCTGCCGCATCAGGTTGATCATGCGCACGTCCCACTTGTAGCCGTCATAGCGCTCGGGGTGCTCTTTGGTCATGTCCTCGGGCAGCGCGGGCTCTTCATGAAAATGCCAGTGGGACAAGGTGTTGCTGGCCAGCAGCACGGCGCGGCGCCCGGTTTTGCGGATGGCCTCGCGCGTGGCCCGGCCCAGCAAGTCCATCTCGCCCTGCCCCTCCCTTGTATTCAGGAAATACGGCGTGTTGTTGGCGGATATCCCCACCACGGGAATGTCCCATTGCGGCCGGACCATGTGCAGCGTGGTGATCGTGCCGTAGTCCGGCCGGAACTTCGGGTTGCGCATCATCTTGCTGACCAGCCCCAGGTTGGCGGCCTCTGCACAGCAGGCCTCGGCCAGTTCGACATCCACGTCCATGCCGAAGTCATAGCGGAAGATGTTGGGAAAGATGGGGTCAACGGATCGTCCCGCCAGTCTGGGCACGCCAAGAAAGTGGTGCCCCACCTGCGTGATCCAGTGCGGGGAATGGACCAGCAGCACGTCCGGCTTCAGGCGTTCGATGCTTTCGCGCGCGTGCTCATACGCCCAGCGCAGCGGCTCCCAGCCGCCTTCAGAGCGCGGCTCGTTCTGGGGCGGGTTTTCGCCGTAGACCAGATGAGGCGGATGGGGCGCCAGGAAGCCGGAAAGAATTTGACCTTCGCTCATGGTGAAGCTCCTTACCTTGACAGTTCAAGCTCACCTCGGTCGCGGCATCCGGCGGGGCGGCTTTACAAGACACATAAGACGTATGCGTACTATCGTAGGGCGGAGCCACATGCCAAGAAACGCGTAATTACCCTATGTCTGTCGTCGGATTTATTGATTTTCAGTGATGAGCCAAACCATCGAATAGTGCTTATCTTGTACGTGTACGTGTTATTGTAACTACGCAGGGACCCATCCTAATCGCGACAACGACCGCAGAAAATTCGACCACAATGGCCCGATCACCTACCTCCAAGCCCGCCCCCCCAACGTCCGCCCGCACGTCCGCCCCGGCGGGCGTGGGG
>NZ_JBLVOL010000093.1:0-4024 GCF_053543755.1 Achromobacter semiaridum
CGACGCGCACGGCGGCCAGCCGGGCACGATGCTGGCGCTGCCGCGCGGGGCGTAAAGCGGGCAGGGCTGGGCAGCGCCGGCAAGCCTGCGGCGGCTGGCACTTGGCAAGCGTCCCGGCAGGCATCCCGGCGGGCGTCCCGGCAGGCATCCCGGCAGGCATCCCGGCGGGCATCGCCGCAGGTTCGCGCCGGGTAAGCCAGGTTCGAATTGCGCCGAGGGAGTTGCCCGGCGGCGCGGTTGGCAGCAGAATCCGTCATACCGTGATCGAACAAGGGATGGATGAATGATGGCCGCCGCCAACGCCGTAACGCCGCAGGATGTGATGATTCCCACCGCCCATGGCCGCATCCACGCCAGGTACTGGTCGGGCGCCGGCGCCGCGGCATCGGGCGCAGCACAATCGGGCGCCGCTGCGTCGGGCGCCGCCCAATCGGACCGCGCCACGCCGATCGTGCTGTTGCATGATTCCCTGGGCAGCGTCGGCCTGTGGCGCGACTTCCCCGCGAATCTTGCCGCCGCCACCGGCCGCGCCGTCATCGCTTACGACCGCCTGGGCTTTGGCGAGTCGGACCCGCACCCCGGCACGCTGAACGCCGACTTCGTTTTCGACGAAGCGCAGGACGCCTTCGCCGCGCTGGCCCGGCACTTTGACCTGTCACGTTTCATCGCCTTCGGCCATAGCGTGGGCGGGGGCATGGCGGTTGCCATCGCCGCCGCGTATCCCCAGGCCTGCGTGGGCGTCATCACCGAATCCGCCCAGCAATTCGTCGAAGACCGCACGCTGGCCGGCATCCGCGAGGCCGGCGAACAATTTCGCGACCCCGCCCAGCTTGAACGCCTCAAGCGCTACCACGGCGACAAGGCGCAATGGGTGCTGGACGCCTGGGTGCATACGTGGCAATCGGCCGAATTCGCCGATTGGAATCTGGACGACACCCTGCCGCGCGTACACGCACCGTTTTTGGCCATCCACGGCGAAAACGACGAGTACGGGTCGATGCGCCATCCGGAAAAATTCGTAGCCTTGGCCGGCGGGCCGTCGCGGATGCTGGCGCTGGACGGTTGCGGCCACGTGCCGCATCGTGAAAACGAAGCGGTGGTGCTGGAAGCAGTGCAGTCCTTCCTGGCCCGGCACAAGCTCTGACCGGCTGAAGCGGCGCGGGTCGCCGCGCGGATAGTTCCAGGCGTTTCGGCCGGATTTGTCGCGGCCCTTTCGCCCGTCTTGCCGGACTTGCGCCGCCCCTTCGGCCCCTTCAGCCCCTTCAGCCCCTGGCGCGGTTAATTTCTCTAGGCGCCTGCCGTTAACGCGTTAGCAGTTCCAACAAGAATTCAGACAAAAACCCGGGCAGGCACTGCCCACTGCGGACGCCCCATGACCCTAATCAGCTCGTTGGCAGGCGCGACCGGCGTCGCCCCGCTCAGTACCCCCGTTACGGTGATCCGCGCGGGGCAGACCATCGCCCCGGGCGCGACGTCGCCTGACGCCACGGCGTCCTCCCGATCGTCTGTCGTGATGCTGGGCCAGGGCATCTCCACCGCCGCCGGCTCGGTCTACGACGAGACCGGCACCGTGCCGGACGCGCTGGCCGTTGCCATGACCAAGTCCATGGATGCGCGCACCCGTGTCGCCCCGTTCGCCGAGGTGGGCGCGGCGGTGCTGAACCGCTTTCGCACCGACGGTGCCAGTCATTCCCAGTGGATGCCGTCCACGCGCGTGGTGGCATCGGCACAGGCGCCCGCCAACGCCGGCCCGTTGTCCGAAGCCGATCTGCGGCCTGACAACGCGGTGTCATTGCGCATCGACACCGCCAGCGGCGTCAAGGTGCAGGTCACCTTGCAAAGCGGCAAGGAAGGCATGTCGGTGCAGATCGACGTGGCCGAGGGCGAATTGAACGAAGACGAACGCCGCGCCATCGCCGCCTTGTCCGGTGCGTTCCAGGATGCGCTGGACGGCCTGGCCGAAGTGCCGCCGCGCTGGTCGGTGACGACGCTGGCCAACGGCAGTTCGCCATTGCTGTCCTCGATCAGCCTGCGCCAGACGCGCATGGTGGACGGCGCGGAGCAAACCGTCGATTTCCGGGCGGACGCCAAGCAAAAGAGCCTGACCGTGTCCAGCGTGATGGGCGTGGTCAAGGTGGATGTGGACCTGACCAAACCGCTTGCCCTGGGCTCGGCCCAGCAACAGTCGGCGGCGGTTGCCAAGTACTTGCAGCAGTTTGATCGCGCCCAGCGTCGGGGCTCGGGCGACGAGGCGTTGATGAGCACGTTCAAGGACGTGTTCTCGTCCATGCACGGCAGCTACGGCGCCGCCCAGGTCCCGGCGGCCGACACCACCACGCGCCGCTTGCCGGCCGGTGATGCGCATCGCAGCCTGTTGTCGGGCCTGGCGGATTTCTCGGCCTCGATCGAGCAGGTGCGCGGCGCCATCAACCCGGCGAAGCCCAAGGAAATCGACGGGTTTTCGTTCCAGGCGTCGCAAAGCAGCCAGGTGTCGGGCAAGGTCGCTTGGGACCTGGCGGTGTCGCAGACGCAGCAGTCCACGTTGACGGCCAGCTATCACCGGTCGTTGTCGCCGGACGTGCAGCTGGCGCTGAGCGCCGATGAGAAGACGCAGAACTACCTCTACTTCCAGATTCATGACACGACCAGCAGCAAGACGGACGTGAGCTATCAGGAAGGCGTGCTGGCTACCGCAACGCTGAACGATTCGAGCACGCAAAGCACGCAGGTGTCCAAGTACGTCAAGGGCAAGCTGCTGGACCAATCGTTCGTGCCGTCGTCCCAATCGCACTCACGCAACCTGATGTCGCTGGTGCGGGCGGCGAAGCTGGACGTAATAGAGAACGACCCGATGACGCCGCGTGACCAGGCCGACGAGGTCCTGCGCCGCAAGTATCTGGACCTGGCGCATCAGGCGGCGGACTTGCGGATGGGGTGATCGATCCCGCCTCTGGATCGGCGCGCAAGGTGTCCTTTACTATGGCTGCATGAGCCCACGAAAGACACCCGCCAAACCCCGCGCCGACGCCTGCATCCGCGTACGCGGCGCGCGTGAACACAATCTGAAGAACGTCGATGTGGATATCCCGAGAGACGCGCTGGTCGTGTTTTCCGGGGTGTCCGGATCGGGCAAATCGTCGCTGGCCTTCGGCACGCTGTACGCCGAAGCGCAGCGGCGTTATCTGGAATCGTTGTCGCCCTATGCGCGGCGCCTGATCGATCAGGTGGGCGTGCCGGACGTGGACGCCATCGAGGGGCTGCCGCCGGCGGTGGCGCTGCAACAGCAACGCGGCACGCCCAACGTGCGCTCCACGGTGGGCAGCGTGACGACGCTGTCCAGCATGTTGCGCATGCTGTATTCGCGGGCCGGCACCTACCCGGCCGACCAGCCCATGCTGTACGCCGAGGACTTCTCGCCCAACACGCCGCAGGGCGCCTGCCCCAATTGCCATGGCCTGGGCTACGTGTACGACGTGACCGAAGCGTCCATGGTGCCCGACCCGTCGTTGACCATCCGAGAGCGCGCGATCGCGTCATGGCCGCCGGCCTGGCACGGCCAGAACCTGCGCGACATCCTGGTCACGCTGGGCTACAACGTCGACATCCCGTGGCGCGACCTGAAAAAGAAAGACCGCGACTGGATCCTGTACACCGACGAGCAGCCCACCGTGCCGGTCTACGCGGGCTTCACGCCGGCCGAAACCCGCGCCGCCTTGCGCGCCAAGCAGGAACCCAGCTACATGGGCACCTACACGGGCGCGCGCCGCTACGTGATGCACACGTTCGCCACCACGCAAAGCGCGATGATGAAAAAGCGCGTGGCCCGCTTCATGACGGGCGCGGCGTGCCCCGTATGCGATGGCCGTCGCCTGAAGCCCGAAGCCCTGTCGGTGACCTTTGCCGGCATGGACATCGGCAGCCTGTCGCGCCTGCCGCTGGCCCGTATCGCCGAGGTGCTTGCGCCCGCCGCGCGCGGCGAGTTCGATGCGCCCGCCACGGCCGGCGCGCGCAGCCGCGCCACCAC
>NZ_JBLVOL010000094.1:0-3170 GCF_053543755.1 Achromobacter semiaridum
ATCTGATGTGGTTGGAACATGTGCTGAATTCCCCCACGGTTCCTCGCCACCTGAACTATGCGCTTGAACTCGAGGACAGGCACTGGGAAGACCCCACAGCCGCATATCGACGGCTTAAAGCCGGCATGGATGTGTTTATGCCGCGATTGAACGGGGCGGATCGCAACGGCGACGAAGACGACGGCACCAAGCCCTTGACGACGGACGATTTGCTGGCCGGAGTTCGATTCAATATGCCGGTGCATGCGTTTGGATATAACTGGTTGGAGACGAACGCGGAGTCAGCCCAGAAACTAAAGCTCAGGATAGAAACGATCCGCGAGCAGTATGGAAAGCGCTGCCAACAAGTGGTTCTTGTGACCCATTCGATGGGCGGTCTGATAGCCCGCATGTGCGCGAAACTGCCTGGAATGGAAGCCGCCATTTGTGGCATCGTGCACGGCGTCATGCCGACAAACGGAGCCCCGGTGGCCTACCGACGATGCAAGGTCGGTATGCGGGACGAGAGCTTCGGTGCCTCGCTGGTTATTGGCAGCAACGGTCAGGAAGTAACAGCGGTTTTTGCCCAGTCGCCCGGAGCGTTGCAGTTACTGCCGACCACGCGATACGCACCGGGATGGTTGAAACTGCTGCGCGAGAACCAATCTCGCACCCTGTCCGCGATGCCCGCGCTCGATCAATGCCCGTATGACGCGATTTATCTTGAGAGGTATCGGTGGTGGGGCTTAGTGAAGGAAGAATGGCTGGCGCCCAAAGGTGGGACGGCGATTGAGTGGAAGGACTACCAGCATGCTATTGGAAACGCCCGTGATTTCCACAGCGCATTAAACACATATTTCCACCCCAAGACTTACGTTTTCTACGGTTCGGATACCAATTTTGCAAGCTTCGAATCCATCCGATGGAGGATACGTCCGGGCTTGCGGCCAGCGGGTTCCACGATCCCGCCGGTGCCCATCGATTCTCTTTTCCAAACGCGGAATTCGGACGTGCACCAAGGCGGCAGGACTCCCCTCTATGTACGCGGCCATAGCGGCATGAGTCATCCCTCCGTTAAGTACATCGACGGCAGCTCGGCGTCTGAGAAATCGCCGTACAGCGATTGGGAGCTGCACTGCGAAATGCAGAACGGCGTGGGAGACGGCACAGTACCTACAAGCTCTGGTCGCGCACCCATCGACCAAGCCGAACACGGCCAAGTTCAAGAACAACTCAAAATGCGCGGGTTCGACCATGAAGGTCCGTTCCGGAACGAGCAAGTTCAATTGATCACGCTTCAATGGATTCTAAAAATAGCCGCACAAGCGAGAAAGCCATCATGAAAAGGACCATTACCATCGCCGCGATTGCGATCGCCAGCCTGATAGGTAGCAGCTTCTTTCTGTTCCAGGACAAGGACCCGACAGTGACCACATTCTCTTCCAGCAAACGCACTTGGATGTTCGGGCGCCATCTGATCGACTTGCCCTCGGACTGGCTTTACGGCACCGGCAGCTTTGTCACGCTGTACTACGGGCTGGATACGGATTTCAATACCGTCGAAGTTCGTGTGCTGGGTATTGACGTTTCGCCTGGTCGCTACATCGAAGCGATAAACGATAGATCTTCACAGATTCAGCAGGTTGCGCATGATTCGGGCGGATCAATGCTGCTCTCCAAAATCGACGTAGACCCGACAGCCACTTTGCTGCGCTTTTTTCGAAACCGACAGCAGAAAAACTACCACACCCATGAACTGCATCTCTTGGTCGGCGACGTCTACGTCCTGATCAAAGCCCACTCCTACAAGAACGTCATGGCCCCCGTAGAGGCTCGCATCCAGGCGCTAGGCAAAAAGATCGCCAAAATCTCCGACCAAGTCGGCGCCGGTCCTGGCTTTGGCCTTGGGCCCATCATCATCCGCGAGCACCACGATCAAGAGGTCGGATTGATCGAGTTTTTCATCGACGGCTCCAACGTCAGTTTGGAGACGCGGATTACGGCCCTACAGCCGAGCCCATCGACGGGCCTTCAAGCACGCGCGAAACAGCAGCTGCCCGGCTTGTCTTACAACACCTTGCGCGCGGGGCATCTGACCCTTGCGTCCATGCAAGCGGAGCAATTTGCCTTCGGCTTTACCGAAACCAATCACCACGCTTTTCTATTTCTGGCCGAAACCTATCGCGACAACGGGGCATTCACTCAGCCTTCTATCCACATGCGGATGAGCGGTGGTGGCGTCCTTACCCCGCCGGCCGCTCCGGATGAGCAACCCGACCTCGTTCGTTGGTCCCTGCCCCGCTTCGTACCGAATAAGCACGAGATTCCCCTTTGGAAGCGGCCGTCTCCCCCGCCCCGCGTGGATGCCACCTTAAGCGACAAAGAAGCCGGCAAGTTGTGGGACGCGATCGTGGCGTCGGTGCGCCTGCGCCACGCGGCCGTCGCGCCCAAGCCGCCTTCCGCTTTTGACCAGGGCAATCCGGAAAAAGCCGCTGCCGACCAGAAGGCACTGGATGAATTTCTTAGCACTGATGAAGACGGCCTGCCCTGGACCCCGCCCACTGATGACGACGTGCCGGCGCGGTAATCCTCTTGCGCGGTCAGCCTCTTCAGGCGACCGCGTATAGGCCCGCGCTCAAAGAAAGGCAAATCGAATGGAGGAAAAAAGTGACCGACAACCAACCCGCCACCGGCCCACCAGAGGAACGCGTGGCACCGTTTCATTACAACGCAAGGGGACAGCAGTGCTTCACCTGGACTTTGACCGACTGCGACATTACCGACCCCGTGCAACTGCGTATCGGCCCGGATCTGATCCTGCCGGTGATTTTTATTCCCGGGGTGATGGGCAGTAATTTGAAGTCGGTGCCGCGTCGGGACGACGAAAAAACCAGATCTGTGTGGCGACTGGATTATGGTTTTGCGGGCATCCCAACTCCGTTGCTGGGCCAATGGGTCGGCCAGAAGGCAGGGATACGGCAGAGCCTTCTGCATCCCGACCGAGTGCAAGTGGATGACGAGGGCGGTGTACCCAACGTGCCGTGGGGGATGGTGCAGGATGACCAACAGCTGCTGCCCGCTCAGCGCAAGGCCGCCCTGATGAGGCGATATCGGGAACGGGGTTGGGGCGAAGTCGGACAGACCAGCTACGAACGCTATCTGATGTGGTTGGAACATGTGCTGAATTCCCC
>NZ_JBLVOL010000095.1:0-3962 GCF_053543755.1 Achromobacter semiaridum
CCCCCACGGCTTCCACGTGCATGGCGCTGCCAAACCCGTCCAGCACCACCCTGACCTTCACGCCGCGCCGCGCTGCCGCCATCAGGCTTTCCAGCACCTGGACGCCTGTGCGGTCCAGCATGAAGATGTAGGTTTCCAGATGCACGCTGACCTGCGCGGCATCGATGGCCGCGCAGAGCGCGGGGAAAAAGTCGGCACCGTTCTGCAACAAGCGAATGCTGTTGCCGTCCGTCCATTCAAGCTTGACCTGCTCGGCCTTCACGGGAGTTCCAGCTCCGCCAGCAAGGGGGAATGATCGGACAGCCGCGCCCATTCCCGTCCGCGCAATACGCGCGCGCTGCGCACGGCGAAACCGCGCTGATAGATGCGGTCGAGGCGAAACCACGGGAACACGGCCGGAAAGGTACGGGGCGGCGGCAGCAGTGGTGGCGCGCTGCCACCCATGCCCAGCTGATTGGTGCGTTCCATCACGGACAAGCCGCCGTTGGGCAAGCCACGCAGCGCGTTGCTCAGGCGCTTGACCGAATCGCGCAAGCGCGGCAATTCACCACCATGGCTGCGCGGCGCGTGCGAGAACACTTCGTACAGGCCCAGCTGCTGCACGAACAGCGGGGCCAGGCGGTCGTTCCAGTCGTTGAAATCACCCGCGATCAGGATGGGTTCGCCATCGGGCACCATGCGGCGAATGCGCTCGGTCAGCGCCAGCACCTGGCGCGTACGGCTGCCGGCGAACAGGCCCAGGTGCACAACAAAACAATGCACCGGCCGGTCATCGACTTCAATGCGCGCATGCAGCAGGCCGCGTTGTTCCAGGCGGTGATCCGAGATGTCGACGTTCTCGTGGTCAAGAATGGGAAAGCGCGACAACAGCGCGTTGCCGTGATCCGTGGCATGACGGATGGCGTTGCGGCCATAAGCCACATCCAGCCGCAGGGCAGCGGCAAGTGATTCGTGTTGAGCGTCGAGCAAGGATTTTTGCTCGTTGCGGCCTTGGACTTCCTGCAGAAAGACAAGATCAGGGCGCAGGCCGTAAAGACCTAAGCGCAGTTCATTCAAGGAGTCGCGCCGGCCTAATGCCGAACGGCCCTTGTGAATGTTGTAGCTGACGACACGGATGAGCGACATAAAAGCGATGGCGCCTTTTGAAAGCAGAGGAACCACTGGCCAGACCCAAGGGCAGCTCCGGCAAGCACCGTCAACAAAGCGGCGTCTGCCAGATTACTCCAATTCAGCCACGCCTAGCCGCAACAAAAACACACTTATCGCAAGCCATGCCGCCAAAGAACGCAACCCGCCGCAAGCCCATGCCGCCCCACAAGCCGGGCCGCCGAGGATCCGGCTCCGCCGGTCCCGCGAGGCGCCCCCCTGGGGGGGAGGCGCCCCCGGCGCCTCGGGGGGGGGCTTACTTAGCCTCGACGTTACGCAAGCGGATGTGCAATTCGCGCAACTGCTTTTCGTCGACTTCGGAAGGCGCTTGCGTCAGCAGATCCTGGGCGCGTTGCGTCTTCGGGAAGGCGATTACGTCGCGAATCGATTCGGCGCCGGTCATCATCGTGACAATGCGGTCCAGGCCGAATGCGATACCGCCGTGCGGAGGCGCGCCATATTGCAGCGCGTCCAGCAGGTAGCCGAACTTTTCCTGAGCTTCCTCGGCGCCGATCTTCAACGCGCGGAACACCTTGCTTTGAACTTCTTCGCGGTGGATACGGACCGAGCCGCCGCCAATTTCCCAACCGTTCAGCACCATGTCGTAAGCCTTGGCGAAGGCCTTGCTGGGATCGGTTTCCAGGAAGTCTTCGTGGCCGTCCTTCGGGCTGGTGAACGGGTGGTGGGCGGCGGTGTAGCGGCCGTCTTCCTCGTCATATTCGAACATCGGGAAGTCAACCACCCACAGCGGCTGCCAACCGGCCTCGAACAGGCCCGTCTTCTTGCCAAATTCGCTGTGGCCGATCTTCACGCGCAGCGCGCCGATGGCGTCGTTGACGACCTTCTCGCGATCCGCGCCAAAGAAAATGATGTCGCCGTCTTGCGCGCCGGTGCGCTTGACCAGTTCGGCCAAGGCAGCGTCGTGCAGGTTCTTGACGATGGGCGATTGCAGGCCGTCACGGCCCTTGGCCACTTCGTTGACCTTGATGTAGGCCAGGCCCTTGGCGCCGTAGATGCCCACGAACTGCGTGTAGCCATCGATTTCGCTGCGGGACATTTCGGCGCCGCCCGGCACCCGCAATGCGACCACGCGGCTGCCGGGCGCCGTGGCGGCGGCGGCAAACACTTTGAAGTCCACATCGCGCATGACGTCGGTCATGTCGGTGAATTCGAGCTTCACGCGCAGGTCCGGCTTGTCGGAACCGTAACGGCGCATCGCTTCGGTCCACGGCATGATCGGGAACGGCTGGGCCAGGTCAACGCCCTGCACTACCTTGAACACGTGGCGGATCAGGTTTTCGAAGATTTCGCGGATCTCGAATTCGTTCAGGAACGAGGTTTCGCAGTCGATCTGGGTGAATTCGGGCTGGCGGTCAGCGCGCAGGTCTTCGTCGCGGAAGCACTTGGTGATCTGGTAGTAGCGGTCAAAGCCCGACACCATCAGCATCTGCTTGAACAGCTGCGGCGATTGCGGCAGCGCGAAGAAGTGGCCGGCGTTCACGCGCGAGGGCACCAGGTAGTCACGCGCGCCTTCGGGCGTGCTCTTGGCCAGCATCGGGGTTTCGATGTCGATGAAGCCCAGCTGGTCCAGGAACTTGCGCGTTTCGATCGACACGCGGTAGCGCAGCATCAGGTTGCGCTGCATTTGCGGGCGGCGCAGGTCCAGCACGCGGTGCGTCAGGCGGGTCGTTTCCGACAGGTTGTCGTCGTCCAGCTGGAACGGCGGGGTGACCGACGCGTTCAGGATTTCGACTTCCTTGCACAGCACTTCGATCTCGCCCGAAGCCAGCTCGCTGTTGGCGGTGCCGGCCGGACGCTCGCGCACCAGGCCGGTGACGCGGACGCAAAATTCATTGCGCAGGCGCTCGGCGGTGGCGAAGGCGGCGTTGTCCGGATCGAACACGATCTGGGCCAGGCCCGCGCGGTCGCGCAAGTCGATGAAGATGACCCCGCCGTGGTCGCGGCGGCGGTTCACCCAGCCGTACAGGGTGACGGTCTGGCCGAGATGGTCACGGCAAACCTGGCCGGTGTAGCAGGTACGCATGCGGGATGACTCCGTTGTGTGCTTAGTTTGAGCGTAAGGGTTACGAATCGGCGCGCGGCGCGTCTTGCACGCCGGTTGCTGGAGAGAGCGGGGCCGGTTGACCCTCGGGCGCAAGCGCCTGGGTCGGGGCGACCACGCCCATGGAAACGATGTACTTCAATGCCGCGTCCACACTCATCTGAAGATCGATCGCGTCGGCGCGAGGCATCATCAGAAAGAAGCCGGACGTGGGATTTGGTGTCGTGGGCACATACACGCTGATGTGGTCGCCCGGCATCAGCCCGGCCACTTCACCGCTGGGCGTGCCGGTGACGAAAGCGATGGTCCAGGAGCCGGCGCGCGGATACTGCACCAGTACCGCCCGACGAAACGCCTGGCCATTGGGGGCCAGCACGGTATCGCTGACCTGCTTGACCGAGTTGTAGATGGAGCGCACCAGCGGAATACGGCCCAGCAGGCTTTCCCACTGGTCCACCATGGTGCGGCCGATGAGGTTTGCCGCGAATATGCCCGTCAGCAACACCACCACGATGACCAGGACGAAGCGGAAGCCCGGGATGTCGATGCCGAACAGCGATTCGGACGACAGGAAGCCGGGCACGAACCCTTCCAGGGTGGCGACCAGCAAGCCCAGTACCCACACCGTGATGACCAGGGGAACCCAGATCAGCAAGCCGGTGATGAAGTACTTCTTGATAAGGCGCATCCGCATCGCAAGGGCTCTAGGCGGGCGTACCGCCGGCCGGCGCTGCGGGGCTGGCCGCGGGCGCGG
>NZ_JBLVOL010000096.1:0-3597 GCF_053543755.1 Achromobacter semiaridum
GGCCGGGCACGACGTCGCGTTGGCGCGCACCGCCGCGGGCACCCCGCGCGTGTTGTCGGCCACCGCCGCCACGCCCACGGCGTTTGCCGAAACCGACTTGCGCCAGGCCGCCGCGCGCCTCTTGCCCGGCGCGGCGATACGCGAGGTACAGGTCCTGCACGACTACGACTTCTACTACTACGGGCGAGACGCGCACGCGATGCTGGGCCACGTGGAAAAGCCGCTGCCGATGTGGCGCGTGGTGTATGACAACCCGCAGGCGACGTGGGTGTATCTGGACCCGGCCACTAGCCAGATCGCCGGCCGGCAAGACCGCAGCAATCGCGTCAGCCGCTGGCTGTTCGCCTTCTTGCACAGCTGGGACTGGACCGGCCTGTTGTCGCGCCGGCCGTTGTGGGACGTGCTGCTGATCGTGTTGAGCCTGGGTGGCGCGGCGTTGAGCCTGACCGGCGTGGTAATCGGTTGGCGGCGCTTGGGCAAGAAGCTGAAAGGATGAACTTCGGCTGAGCCGGGCCGTGAGTGGCGTCGCGTGTCCAGAAGTAAAACCCAGCACGTCGACGCACTTTGTAAGCGGACTGACGGGAAACCCCATTACCATCGCGGCTATTGTTTATTACGCCTTGATGACGTGTCATGGATTTCCTGGACAGCCTGAACCATTCCCTGTTTCTTTCGATCAACGCCGACCCTGCCACGCCGGCCTGGCGCGTTCACGCCGCCATGCTGATCGCCAACCGGTTGATCCTGCTGGTGCCCGGCGCGCTGGCCGCGCTGTGGTTGTGGGGCGGCCAGCCGCAACGCAGCCTGGCGCTGAAGGTGCTGGCCAGCATCGGCGCCGCGCTGTTCATCAGCTATCTGTGCGGGGCGCTGTGGCCGCAGCCGCGTCCGTTTGTGCTGGGGCTGGGGCACGCGTTCTTTGCGCACAAGGCGACCTCGTCCTTTCCCAGCAACCACACCATCATCATTGCCACCTTTGCGTTCGCGTTGATCCTGGACCGGCGTTGGGCGGTGTGGGGCTGGCTTACGCTGGCGGGCGCCGTCGTCGTGGGCACGGCACGCGTCTATCTGGGCGTGCATTTCCCCTTGGACATCGCGGGCGGCCTGGTGCTGGCGCCCATCGCCGCGGCGATTACCGCCGCGGTGTGGAACCGCGTCGGCGCACCGCTGACGTTGGCCGCCCAAGGTATTTACCGCAAGCTGCTGGCCTTGCCGATCGCGCGCGGCTGGATCCGGGCGTAGACGGTCCGCGGATCAATACTACGGGGCCCGCCGGCCAGCGGTACGCCTGCCCTGGGGCCCGCATGATGCCGACGCTTCAGTTGATCGCCACCTTCGCGTCCTTGACCAGCTTGGCGTAGTTGGCCGTGTCCGCGCCGATACGGGCGCGCATCTGCTCGGGCGTGTCGCCAATCGGCACCGCGCCGATCTCGGCCATGCGGCGCGAGAAGTCGGGCGAATGGATGATCTTCACCATCTCGGCGTTCAGCCGCGTCACCACGTCGGCGGGCGCGGCCGCCGGCGCCAGTACGCCAAACCACGTCCCCATGTTGAAGGGCTTGATGCCCGCCTCTTGCATCGTCGGCACATTGGGCAACGCGGCCGAACGCTGATCGGTGGTGACGGCCAGCGCGCGCAGCTTGCCGCTTTGGATGTGCGCCAGCACAGGCGTGATGGTGTCGAACGACATATCGATCTGGCCGCCCAGCAAATCGGTGGTCAACGGCCCGCTGCCCTTGTACGGCACATGCAGCAGCTTGACGTGGCCCTGCTGCTCGAACTGCGCGCCGATCAGGTGTTGCCCCGTGCCCATGCCGTTGGACCCATACGTCAGCTTTCCCGGCGCGGCCTGCGCCAGCTTGAGCAGGCCTTGCACGGTGGTGGCGTCCAGCTTGGGATTGACGACCAGCACGTTGGGCACCAGCGCCACCGTGGTCACGGGCGCGAAATCCTTCTGAAAGTCGTAGTGCAGGCTCTTGTAAACGCTGGTGGCGATGGTGTGATGCACCGCGCCCATCAGCAGCGTATAGCCGTCGGGCGCCGCCTTGGCCACGTAGTCGGCGCCCAGCGTCGAGCCCGCGCCCGGCTTGTTTTCCACGACCACGGGCTGGCCCAGGCTCTTGGACAGTTCCTGCCCCAGGGCGCGCGCCAATACATCGGTGGTGCCGCCCGCCGGAAACGGCACCACCAGGCTGATCGGCCGCGCCGGATACGCCTGCGCGCTGGCCGTGCCACCCAACAACATGAAAGGCAGGCCCACCACGCAGGCGAACGCCATCGCGCGCACGCGGAATTGTTGCTTGAACATGCTTGTCTCCTTGGATTACGAATGGACTTCGCTTCTTGTTGTATTGCCGGGTCACCGCGTGAAGCGTGCTGCCTCGGGGTCTTGCGCCCCTGTCGCGGTGTCCGGGTATCGATGCCGGCGCCCTGTACCGCTACGCCGCCTTCTCTTGCCTGCCCCGCGCCAGCTGCGCGCAGACGGCCTCGGTGACGTCATCGGTACGCGCCTGCCCGCCCAGGTCGCGCGTATGCAACGCGGGGGTGGCCGTGACGCGTTCGATGGCTTGCATCAGGCGCGCCGCCGCCTCTGCTTCCCCCAGGTGTTCCAGCAGCATGACCACTGACCAGAACGTGCCCACCGGGTTGGCCAGGCCTTGCCCCATGATGTCGAAAGCCGAGCCGTGGATGGGCTCGAACATGGACGGGTAACGGCGTTCGGGGTCGATGTTGCCGGTGGGCGCGATGCCCAGGCTGCCGGCCAGCGCGGCGGCCAGGTCGCTGAGGATGTCGGCATGCAGGTTGGTGGCCACGATGGTGTCCAGCGACGCGGGCCGGTTGACCATGCGGGCGGTGGCGGCGTCGACCAGTTCCTTGTCCCACGTGACGTCGGGAAATTCGCGGCTGACTTGTAGCGCGATCTCGTCCCACATGACCATGGCGTGGCGCTGCGCGTTGGATTTGGTGATGACGGTCAGGAGCTTGCGCGGGCGCGATTGCGCCAGCTGGAAGGCAAAGCGCAGGATGCGTTCGACGCCGGCGCGCGTCATGATGGACACGTCTGTGGCGGCCTCGATGGGGTGGCCCTGATGCACGCGTCCGCCCACGCCGGAATACTCGCCTTCGGAATTTTCGCGCACGATGACCCAGTTCAGTTGATCGGGCGTGCAGCGCTTTAGCGGCGCGTCGATGCCGGGCAGGATGCGCGTGGGGCGCACGTTGGCGTACTGGTCAAAGCCCTGGCAGATCTTCAGGCGCAGGCCCCACAGGGTGATGTGGTCGGCAATGTCGGGGTCGCCGGCCGAGCCGAACAGGATGGCGTCCTTGTCGCGCAAGGCGTCCAGGCCGTCGGCGGGCATCATCACGCCGTGCTGGCGGTAGTAGTCGCCGCCCCAATCGAAGTTCTGGAATTCGAATTGCAGCCCGCCTTCGTCGGCAATGGCCTGCATGACGCGCTGGCCGGCCGGAATCACTTCCTTGCCGATGCCGTCGCCGGGGATGGTTGCGATGCGGTAGGTCTTCATAAGCCGACAGGCTCCTTGCGGGTAAGGGTCTGTCGGCAATGTACCGAGCGCTGCGCGCCGTGCGCGCAGCGCCGGT
>NZ_JBLVOL010000096.1:3624-14502 GCF_053543755.1 Achromobacter semiaridum
CCCCGCCGTTCACAACATCTTCAACCTGAAGTTGAAGATGGCGCGGTGGCGATCAGCAGCGGTTGACGTTCAGGTTGTTGATCAGGTTGTTGAACGTCTGACGCAGGCTGTAGGCGTCGTCCACGATGGTGGGACGCATCATCTTGAAGGCGCCGGTGCGTTCCGCGTCTTGCTGGTAGCGGCCGCTGTCCGTGTTTTCCAGCACCTTGCGGCCGGCGGCCAGGAAGGCATTGGCTTGCATCATCGTGCTGGCGCAGCCCTTGGGGTCGGCCTCGCGGGTCTTCTTGTCAAAGCCCAGCGTCATCTCGTTCAGCTTGTCCAGCTGCTGCTTGAACGCGTCCTTCTTGTCGCCCAGGCCGGTGCCTTCGAATATGCCGGTGGCCTGGTCCAGCGTGGACTTGCCGTAATAGACCATGCCCGCGCGGTAGTAGGCCACGGTGTCCTTCTTGGCCTTCTCGAACGCTTCCTTGGTGTTGGCCGTGTCCTTCACGGAAATGCCATGGTAGAAGGCGCTTTCGGCCTTGGCCACGTCGGTCAGCGCAGCCACGTAGGCGGGGCTTTTCTCGCGCGCCAGCGCGCCGTTGTCCGACAGGAAGGTCTTGGCGGCGGCGTAGTTTTGCAGTTCGGTGGACAGCGGGGCCAGCTTGCCCAGCGCGTCGGCAAAGTTCTTGGCGGGCGCGTCGATCTCGGGGATGGCCGGCTTCATGGCCAGGGCCTTTTCCAGCTTTTCCTTGGTGCGCAGCACCATGATGTCGTTGCCGATGACGTAGTCCTTCACGGGCTTCTTGTCGGCCATCTTGGGCACCATGTACTTGTTGTACTGGTCCAGCGTTTCATCAAACGACTGGCTGATGCTGTTGGCCGCGTCAACGTACTGGTTGTACTTGACGATCTCGGCCTGGGCGGTGCTGGCTTCGGCGGCTTTTGCTTGCGGCTTGGCGTTGTCGTCACCGCACGCGGCGAGCATCAACGTGGCGGCCAAAATAGCGGACATGCACAAGGGGCGCGACATAAAAATCTGTTCTCCGAAAAAGGGAACGCATCATATGCCGCCGTGTTGCTTAACACGCTACAAAGTCATTCAGACCTGTCACAAGGGTTTGCAAACCGCGACGACATCTTTACATGCCCGTCCATGCCCGCGCTTTTGGTCAGGCGCAGGCGTGCCGCGCGGTGGATGTGTCGGCGGTTTTCGGACAGCAATATCATCGGCACAACAGTGTCCGAAAACCGCTAGATGCCCGCCTGCCGGCGGCGCTAGCATGGCGGCATGAACCTGGACCACGACGCCTGCTACCGCGCCATCAGCGTGCGCGACGCCCGTTACGACGGGCGCTTCTTCACGGCGGTGAAGACCACGCGCATTTATTGCCGCCCGGTGTGCCCGGCGCGCACGCCGCTATCTCGCAATGTCACGTTTTTCGCCAGCGCCGCCGGCGCTCAAGAAGCGGGGTTTCACCCTTGCCTGCGCTGCCGCCCGGAAACCGCGCCCGACCTTGGCCCCCCGCGTGAACTACCGGACAGCGTGGCGCGCGCGCTGGCGCTGATCGAGGCGGGCGCCTTGGACGATGCCGGCGTGGATGCGCTGGCCGCCAGGCTGGGCGTGGGCGACCGGCAACTACGCCGGCTGTTTCGCCAGCATCTGGGCGCGTCGGCGGTGGCCGTGGCGCAAACCCGGCGTGTGCTGCTGGCCAAGCAACTGATCCACGAAACCCAGCTGCCCATGGCCGACATTGCCTTCGCTTCCGGCTTTGGCAGCATTCGCCGCTTCAATGAAACCTTCCTGGCGCTGTTCGGCCGCGCGCCCGGCGCGCTGCGGCGTTCGGCCCGGCCCGATGTGCCCTATGCCGCGCAAGGCGAAATCAAGCTGTTGCTGCGCTACCGGCCGCCTTACGACTGGGCGGCCATGCTGGATTTTCTACGTCTGCGGGCCATACCCGGCATGGAGCGCGTGGATGGCGATTGCTATGCGCGCACGGTCAGCGTGGATGGCATGCAGGGCACGATCGGCGTGCGGCCGGGCACCGGCAACGCGTTGCTGGCCACGGTGCGCGTGGCACGCGTGAATGCATTGCCGACGATCATTGCGCGGATCCGGCGGCTGTTCGACCTGGGCAGCGACCCCGTTGCGCTGGCGGCGCAGTTCGGGCATGACCCGGTGATGGCGGCGTTGATCGCCGCGCGCCCTGGCTTGCGCGTGCCGGGCGCCTGGGACGGATTTGAATTGGCGATGCGCGCGGTGCTGGGCCAGCAGATCACCGTGTCGGCGGCTATCCGGTTGGCGGGCAAGCTGGTTGCCGCGCATGGCGCATGGCTGACGCAGCCCGAGGACGGCCTGACCCACTGTTTTCCCGAGCCGCCGGCGCTGGCCCACACGGAGCTTGCCGGTCTGGGCATGCCGCGCAGCCGCGCGGCCACGCTGTCGGCGGTGGCGGCTGCGGCGGTGGCGGACCCACGTTTGTTCGATCCGGGCAGCAGTCTGGAAGACGCGGTCAAGCGGCTGCGCGCAATACGCGGCATCGGAGAGTGGACGGCGCAGTACATTGCGTTGCGCCAATTGCGTGAACCGGATGCGTTTCCCAGCGCGGACATCGGCTTGATCCGTGCGTTGGAGAAATTGGAAGCGCGGCCCTACACGCCCGCGCAGTTGCTGGCGCGGTCCGAGTCATGGCGGCCATGGCGCGCGTATGCCGCGCAGCATCTGTGGTCGGCGGGTTGAGCGCAACGGACTGAGGACCGGGCGGCCTGCTGTCTGCTGCGTGCTGTCTGCTGCGTGCAGTCTGCTGCGTGCGGTCTGCCGCGTGCTGTCTGCTGCGTGCGGTCTGCTGCGTGCTGTCTGCTGCGTGCTGTCTGCTGCGTGCTGTCGGTTCAGTCTGCCGCTTGCCACCCGCCTGGTTGCTTCCGCGCGGGGGCTGCGCATCCTTCCCTACCAGGCTGCCTGTTTATCGCGCTGAAAGTAGCCCACCAAAAAATCCACAAAGACGCGGACCTTGGCGGACAGGTGGTGGCGTTCCGGGAACACGGCGTAGATGTCGGCCTGCGGCAGCGCGTAGTCTTCCAGCACGTGCACCAGCCGGCCGCTGCGCAGGTAGCGCGCCAGGTCCCATTCGGCGCGCTGCAAGATGCCCAGGCCGGCAAGCCCCCAGGTCAGCGTCACTTCGCCATCGTTGCTGCTTAACGCACCGCGTACCTTCACGGTTTCGCTGCGGCGTCCCTTGGTGAAGCGCCACAGGCTGTAGGCGTCTTCGTTCTGGCGCAGCACTATGCACTGGTGCCGCGTCAGGTCGTGCGGGGTCAGCGGCACGCCATGCGCTTTCAGGTAAGCCGGCGATGCGCACACCAGCCGCCGGTTGGGCGCGATCTTGCGGGCAATCAGTCGGGTGTCGGGCAGGTCGCCAAAGCGCACCGCCACGTCGAACGCGTCCTGCACGAAGTCGGCGGGGCTGTCCGTCAGCTGCAATTGCAGCATCACGTCGGGATACTGCCGGGAAAATTCCGCAATGGCCGGCGCGATGTAGCTGCGGCCAAAACCCAGCGGCGCGTTGACCTTCAAGCGGCCGCGCGGGGTGTCCTGGCGGCTGGCGATCAGCGCGTCCAGGTCTTCGATTTCGCCCAGGATGCGGCGGGCGCTTTCCAGGTAGACCTCGCCTTCGGCCGTCAGGCTCAGGCGCCGCGTGCTGCGGTTGAACAGCCGCACGCCCAGCCGCGCTTCGATCTGCGCCAGCCGTTTGCTGACCGCCGCGGGGGTGACATCCAGCTGGCGGGCCGCGGCCGACATGCCGCCGGCGCGGGCCAGCTCAACCACCAGTTGCAGTTCGCTGGAATGCCCCATGGCGGCGGGCCGGGGCGCTTAGTCGCGAAAGTTTTCGAACTGCAAGGGCAGGTCGACGTCGGTCTTTTTCAACAGCGCGATGGCCGATTGCAGGTCGTCGCGCTTTTTGCCGGTGATACGCAGCTTGTCACCGTTGATCTGCGATTCCACCTTGAGCTTGGCGTTCTTGATGGCGGCGATCAGCTTCTTGGCCACGGGCTGTTCGATACCCTGCTTGATGGTCACCTTCTGGCGGGCGCCGCCCAGGTTTTCCAGGGGGTCGGCCACGTCCAGGCAGCGCACGTCGATACCACGCGCCGACAGGCGGCCGCGCAGGATGTCGAGCATTTGCTTGAGCTGGAAGGCGCTGGAGGCAACCTGGGTGACGACGAACCCTTCCAGTTCGAACTTGGCGTCGCTGCCCTTGAAGTCGAAGCGGGTGGATAGTTCGCGGTTGGCCTGATCGATGGCGTTGGTAAGTTCGTGTTTGTCGACTTCAGAGACGACGTCAAAAGTAGGCATGACACGGGTCCTGTTGGATGATGAAAAATCGGGGGTAGGCATCAGGTGCCCGCAGTGTATGACGCGGTGTACCTCGGCCGCCATTTTACCGGCCCGGCGCCGCCGTGCGCCACCAACCCGAATGGCGCGCACCGCCCTGCCCGCTACACCGTCAGGACCAGCAGCCGATCGGGCTGCAAAGGATGCGCGATCACCTGGGCCTCGATGCCATAGGCCCGGTACAGGTTGGCGGCCGTCAGCACCTGGGCCGGCGTGCCCTGCGCGATGGCGCGGCCGGCGCTTAGCAGCAACAGGCGGTCGCACCAGCGCGCGGCCAGATTCATGTCGTGCAGAATCACCAGGACGCCTGTATTGCCCTCATGCGCCAGTTCCCAGGCGCGGTGCAGCAGGTCGCCCTGGTGCTTCGGGTCCAGGCTGGCGGTGGGTTCGTCCAGCAACAGATAACGCGCCTCGCCGGGTGCGCGGGCGGCGTGGCATTGCACCAGCACACGTGCGAATTGCACGCGTTGCTGTTCGCCGCCCGATAGTTCCGGGTAGCGGCGGCCGGCCAGGTGCGCCACATCGGCAAGGCCCAGCGCCTGAGCCACCAGCGCATCGACTTGTGCAGGCGCCAGTTCGGCGAACGGGTAGGCGCCCATTGCCACCACTTCACGCACGCCCAGGTCGAAAGTCAGGCCGGGCTTTTGCGGCAGCACCGCTCGGCGTCGCGCTTGCCGGCCCAGCACCATGCCGGCAAGCGGCGCGCCGTCCAGCGTTATCTGGCCGGCATCGGCCGAGAGCTCGGCCGCCAGCGCACCCAGCAAGGTGGATTTGCCCGCGCCGTTCGCGCCCAGCAAGCCCACGACCTCGCCGGGGCGCACCTCCAGCGACACGTCGGTCAGGATGCGCGCGCCGCCGCGAGACAAGGTCAGCCTGTGGGCGGCCAGGGCTTGTCCGCCCGTGGCCTGCCCGGCCGTGCGTGGGGCGGGTTGCGTCTGTGCAGCCTGCGCCTTTGCAGCCTGCGCCTTTGCAGCCTGCGCCTGTCCGGCCGCTATTTGTGTGGGCGATGTCATGCCAGCCTCCGGCCGCGCGCCAGCAGCCACAGGAAGAAGGGGCCGCCAACCAGGCCCGTGACCAGGCCGATCGGCAGTTCGGCGGGCACGACGACGGTGCGCGCCATCCAGTCGGCCAGCACCAGCGCCAGGCCACCGGCCAGCACGGTGGCCGGCAGCAGCCACCGGTGATTGGCGCCCAGCGTCATGCGCACCAGATGCGGCACCACCAACCCCACGAAGACGATGGTGCCGGTGGCCGCCACCAGCGGCCCGACGATCAGCGCGCTGGCCAGCACCAGCTGCGCCCGCACGCGCTTGAGCGCGTAGCCCAGATGCTGGGCCTCGCGCTCGCCCAGCAGCAAGGCGTTCATCACGCGCCACTGGCACATCAGCCACGCGCTCATCAGCAGCACCCACGGCGCCAGGAAGGCCAGCACGTTCCAGTTCGCGCCGCCCAGGCTGCCCATGTTCCAGAAGGTCAAGTCGCGCAGCTGCGCGTCGGTGGCCACGAAGGTGAACAGGCCGATCACGCTGAACGACATTGCCGTGATCGCCACGCCCGCCAGCAGCAAGCCCGCCACGCCGGGCACGCGCCGTCCCACGGCATACGCGCACATCGTCGCCAGCAGGCTGCCCACGAAGGCGGACGGCGCGGTGACCCAGAACCCACCCGAGGTCAGCACGATGGCGGCGACGGCGCCCAGCGCGCCCCCCGCCGAAATACCGATCAGGCCCGGTTCCGCCAAAGGGTTGCGAAACAAAGCCTGCATGGCCGCGCCCGCTATCGCCAGCCCCGCCCCCGTTACCACCGCGAACAGCACGCGCGGCAAGCGGATGTCGATCAGCACATTGCGCCACAAGGCGTTTTCAGGCGTGGGCGTGCCCCACAGCAGCGCCGGCAGTTCGCGCAGCGGGATCGTCACCGCGCCGTGCGCCGTGGCGCCCAGCACGGCCAGCAGCAAGGCCAAGCCCAACAGCACCAAGGCCGTTGGCGCGCTAACGCGCCATGACATCGGCCACCTCTTGTTTAAGCTGGGTAAGCGCCAGCGGCAGGCGTGGCCCCATGCCCAGGATCAGCAGGTCGTCCATGACCACCACGCGACGCCTGGCGGCCGCTGGCGAGCCGGCGACGCCCGGCTGCGCCAGGAACTTGTCCATGCCGCCGGTGGCCTCCAGCGACGCTTGCGTCACCACGATCAGGTCAGGCGCCAATGCGCCGATGGCCTCGGCCGACAGGGGCTTGTAGCCCTGCTGGTCATGCAGCACATTGGTCAGGCCGGCCAGCTGCATGACTTCATTGGCGGCGGTGTCGCGGCCCGCGCCCTGCGGCGTGCCCGTGCGGTTAAGCAGCAACAGCGCGCGCGCCCGCGTGGGCGCAATGGCCTCGGCACGCGCGAGTTCCCGCGAGACCTTGTCCACCATGCGTTCGCCCGCGGGCGCCACGCCCAGCGCGTCGGCCACGGCACGGATGCGCGCCTTCAACGAATCCACCGACGGCGCGTCCGGCACCGTGACGACGCGCACGCCCACGCCCGCCAGACGCTTGAGCGCTTCGGGCGGCCCGGCCTGTTCCGATGCCAGCACCAGATCGGGTTTAAGCGACAGCACCCCTTCGACCGGCACGGCGCGGTAATAGCCCACGCGCGGCAGGCGCGTGGCGGCTTCGGGGTAGAGGCTGGACAGGTCGTCCCCCACCAGCCGGTCGCCCTCGCCCAGGCCATAGACGATCTCGGTGACGCTGCCGCCCAGGCTGACCACCCGGCTGGGTTCAGCGGCGTGCGCGCCCGGCGCGACGCCGCAGCCCAATGCCATCGCCACTGCCACAGCGTTTGCCCATGCCTTTGCCTTTGCCAATGCCTTTGCCTTTGCCTTTGCCTTCGGCATGGCGATTGCCGACCATTTTTTCATCGCATGTCCTCAAACCGCCAACGGCGCATCGCACAGGCCCACCAGCAATTCGCGCCAGCCGGCCAGCTCCGGCTTGCCGGGTTTGCGCTCGCCGAAGAACTGCACGATCAGGTCGCCCGTGTCGGCATAGACCTCCAGCGACGTGACCCAGCCGTCGGCAGTCGGCTTGTTCACCACCCATGCCGAAGCGATGGCGGTGGTGTCCAGGTGCAGGTTGAACTTCGGGTCCAGCACGTTGTACCAAGGGCCCGTGCGGCGCAGTTGTTGCACCGGACCGGTATGGATCTGGATCATGCCGCGATTGCCCACGAAACACATGATCGGCAGCGCCGATTCCGCCGCCGCCTGCAACATGCGTTCAACGGATTCGGCCGGCACGGGCTGCGCCAGATCGTCACCCACCGCCGCCAGCGCCGCCAGCCGGGTCACCTTGAACTTGCGCAGCAAGGGGAAAAATTCGTGGGTGTCCCGCATGGCCAGCCAGGCCTGCCGGAAGGCCGCCGCGTCATCGACCTGAGCGGCATCGGTGGCGGGCGCATAGGCTTGCGTGTCGGGCCATTGCGCCTGGCCCGCGAACTTGGCGACCAGCGCGTCATAGGCGGCGGCGTTAGTGGCGTCGGTGCGGTACACCTTGTGCACCGCCGCGCCCGCGCCGTCGAAGAATTGCAGGCTGTGGCGGCCGTCCTGCTGAACGGCCCAGGCCGATTTCCATGCGGTAAAGAACACGCGCAGGTCGATGTCGGGTCCCAACACCAGGCCCACCAGGCCGTCGGCCTGAATGTCCAGGTATTCACCGTGGCGTTCATGCACGCACCAGTCGTTGCGCGTCAATGCCATCACTTCGCCCAGCGTGCCCAGTTCGCGAAAGATATCTTGCGGCGAACCATGCAGCGCGGTGGATTGGACGCCGCCACAGCCGGCGGCGATCCATTCGGCCTCGGACACGTTCAGCGCCTGGGCCAGGTTGCGCGCGCGCAGCTTCGGTTGCGTGGCGGACAGGGCTTCATTGCGGGCGCGCAGTTCGTCGGCGCGGGTCGTGAAATCTTGATTCGTCATCGTAGGCCTCCAGCCCAAAGGGTTCCGTTTACCGCCGCCGCCCGGCGGATGCCTGGCGGCGGCGTGTGATCAATGTCAATACTGGTACGTCAGGGACACGCGCACGCTGCGTCCCGGTTCGGTGTACCAGTCCACCGTGCGCGGCAAGGCCAGCGACCCGGCGGTCGGCACGTTGATGGCTTCCCAGTACTTCTTGTCGAACAGGTTGAACACGCCAGCCTGCACCTGCAATCCCTTCACGGCGGTGGGCCGCCAGTAACCCATCAAGTCCACCACACCATAGCCCGGCGCCTGGAAGTCGGCGTTGGGCGTTGTGGCCGATGCCTCGGGGTATTCGACCTTGTCGCGCTTGAGCGCGGTGGTCAGCATGGCGTCCACGCCCCATACATCCCGCCCGTAGCCCACGCCCAGGATGGCTTTCAGCGGCGCCACGGAGTTCAGGTACTGGCCCGTGCCTTCATCCTTGCCCACGGCCCAGGCCAGCGAGCCCCAGGTGCGCCAGCCCGGCGAGAACTTCCAGTGCGCGCTGGCTTCGGCGCCATAGATGCGCACCTTGCCCCGGTTCACGTTGCCGGTCACGCCCAGTGGATACTGCCCTGCCCAGCCGGTCTGCCATTGCGGCGAGTTGGCGTCCAGCGGCTGACTGGTATCGATAAAGTTCTGATAACGATTATCAAAGAACGATACCGCACCGCCCAGATCGTCGGAACCGATCTTGGCGCCCAGTTCCCAACCCTTGCTGGTTTCGGGTTTCAGGTACGGATTGCCCACGCGCAAGTAGGTGCCGGGGCCGCCGTAGTTGGTGTAAAGCTGGCTGGCGCTGGGCGCCTTGAAGCCGTAGGCGTATTGCGCGTACAGGCTCAGTTCGTCCATGGCCTTCCACGTGGCCAGCAGCTTGGGCGAGAAGCGGCTGCCACTGTTGGACGGCGGCAGCGCGGCCGCGTTCGGGTTGCTGGCGTAGCTTTCGGTGGATTGCGGCTTTTGCTCGTAGTGGTCGTAGCGCAGGGCCGGCATGACGGTGTAGCGGCCATCGGCAAAGCTGAATTCGTCCTGCACCCATAGCGCCCATTGGTTGCCCTTGGACTGCGGCACGTCGGCCTGATTGGTATGCAGCATGTCGCACGAACGCGGGCCAAACGGCGCGGGCAGGCCGGGGCGAATGGCCGGGCAATTGTCGTAGCCGCTGGAATTCTGCTCGGTCTTGTTGCCGAACCACTCTCCGCCCACGGTCCACAGCTGCGATACGGACGCGCCGGCCAGCCGCTTGGTCAATTCACCGTTCACGCCGAAGAGCGTCTGCTGGATGGAATTGCTGCGCCCGTAAGGGCCACTGGGAAAGCCATAGCGGAACGGGTCGCCGGGGATGATGCGCGCGCGGGAATCCACGCTGCGCATGCCGTCCAGCGAATTGTCCAGCCGCACGCGCTGCCAGTAGACGACGGCGGTTGCCGAGTCGATCAGGCCGCCGGCGCTGGGGGCCTGGTAGGAATAGTCGAACGACACGCGCTCGCGCTCGGTCTCTTTCTTCGTGCTGTTCTCGCCGTACAGGTAGCTGGTGCCCGCCCCCTGTTCGAACATGTTGTCGATGTCGGCCTTGCGCTTGAAGGTTTCGCCGGTCAGGCCGAAGCGGTGGCCGCCTTCAACGCGTTGTTGCAGCTTCAAGAGGAAGCTGCGCTGGTCGTAGTCTTCCGGGCTGGGCTCGCTGCGCTTGGGGCCGTAGCCGCCCACGTCGCCCCGGTTGTCCAACGCATGGCCGTTGCGCACGCCGGCCTGCACCAGCCAGAACGTATTGCTGTGGATCTGGCCGGCCAGTGCGGCGTTGGCGCCCCAGCTGGAATCGGCGGAGTCGTAGTCGGTTTTGGCCAGTGCGCCAAAGGTCTTGCCGTCCGTTAGCAGGTCGGAGGGATCGAGCGTGCGCAGGTCGGCAATGCCGGAGATCGCGCCGGAGCCGCCCGCGCTGGCGTCCGCGCCACGCACGATGTCCAGGCGCGACAGGCTGTTGAAGTCCACGGCTTCCAGCCCGCCCTTCACGCCGCGCGCACCGTCATCCAGCCAGGGCAGGCGGATGCCGTCCACGCGCGTCAGCACGCGGTCTTGATCCAGGCCGCGAATGTTGATGCTGTTGTTGGACCGGTTGAAGCTCACGCCCGGTTCGGCGCGCTTGCCCAGGTCGCTCCAGTTTTTGATTTGCAGGTCGTCCATGCGCTTGCGGTCGGTGCTGGTTTCCCACGCGGGCGTGGCGACCGCGCCCTCGCCTTCTACCTTGACCGGCGCCAGCTGCGTGATGCCGGGCATGGCGGCTTGCAGCACGAACACGTTGCGGCTGCGTTCCTGTACGGCCAGGCCACTGCCGTCCAGCAGGCGCGCAAAGCCGTCCGCCACGGTGTAGGTGCCCGACAGCCCCGGCGTGCGCCGTTGTCCCACCAGCGCGGCGTCGAACAGCACCGTCACGCCCGCGCTGTCGGCAAAGCGCGGCAGCGCGTCGGCCAGCGTGCCGGCGGCGATGCGATAGGGGCGTGCATCGCGTGCGGCGGCGGCCGTGGGTGC
>NZ_JBLVOL010000097.1:0-2537 GCF_053543755.1 Achromobacter semiaridum
CGCTGCACAAGCCGGCCGGCAAGCCGGGCGCCACGCCTGGCGCCAAGAAGGACGCCAAGCCCGCCGCTCCTGGCGCGAAAAAGACCATCAAGACCGCCGAAGTTGCTTCGACCTGGTCGGATGACGCCTCGCGCAAGAAGCCCGCCGACAAGCCGGCCGCCCCGGCCAGCCGTGATGGCTGGCGTGCAGGCGGCAAGGGGGGTGGCAAGGGCGGCGGCCGTGGTGGCCGCAACCAGCAGAACGACCGCCGCAACGAGCCCGCACCGCAGGAATTCATTGCACGCGAAGTTCACGTGCCGGAAACCATCAGCGTGGCCGACCTTGCGCACAAGATGTCCGTGAAGGCCGCCGAGGTCATCAAGCATCTGATGAAGCTGGGCCAGATGGTCACCATCAACCAGGTGCTGGACCAGGAAACGGCCATGATCGTGGTCGAGGAACTGGGCCACGTGGCCATCGCCGCCAAGCTGGACGATCCGGAAGCATTCCTGGACGAATCCGCCACGGTGTCCGAAGCTGAACAGCTGCCGCGCGCCCCGGTCGTGACCGTCATGGGCCACGTCGACCACGGTAAGACCTCGTTGCTGGATTACATCCGCCGCGCCAAGGTTGCCGCGGGCGAAGCCGGCGGCATTACGCAGCACATTGGCGCCTACCACGTTCAAACCGAACGCGGCATGGTGACCTTCCTTGACACCCCGGGCCACGAGGCGTTCACCGCCATGCGTGCCCGCGGCGCCAAGGCGACCGACATCGTGATTCTGGTGGTTGCCGCCGACGACGGCGTGATGCCGCAAACGCGTGAAGCCATCCACCACGCCAAGGCCGCGGGCGTGCCCATGGTTGTGGCCGTGACCAAGATCGACAAGCCGTCGGCCAACCCGGAACGCGTCAAGCAGGAACTGGTTGCCGAACAGGTCGTGCCGGAAGAATACGGTGGCGACGTGCCCTTCGTGGGCGTGTCGGCCAAGACCGGCGAAGGCATCGACGATCTGCTGGAAAACCTGCTGCTGCAAGCCGAAGTGCTGGAATTGAAGGCGCCGGAAGATGCTCCCGCCAAGGGTCTGGTCATCGAAGCCCGTCTGGACAAGGGCCGTGGCCCGGTCGCGACGATCCTGGTGCAAAGCGGTACGCTCAAGCGCGGCGACGTCGTGCTGGCCGGCGCAAGCTTCGGCCGCGTGCGCGCCATGCTGGACGAAAACGGCAAGCCGATTCAATCGGCCGGCCCGTCCATCCCGGTGGAAATTCAGGGTCTGACCGAAGTTCCCGCCGCCGGCGACGAACTGATGGCGCTGTCCGACGAACGCAAGGCGCGCGAAATCGCGCTGTTCCGCCAAGGCAAGTTCCGCGACGTCAAGTTGGCGCGCCAACAGGCCGCCAAGCTGGAATCGATGTTCGACAACCTGGGCGAGGGCACGCAAACGCTTACCCTTATCGTCAAGACCGACGTGCAGGGTTCGCAGGAAGCGCTGGTCCAATCGCTGGTCAAGCTGTCGACCGACGAAGTCCGTGTGCAAGTGGTGCACGCGGCCGTGGGCGGCATCTCGGAAACCGACATCAACCTGGCCATTGCCTCGAATGCTGTCGTGATCGGCTTCAACGTGCGTGCGGAAGCAAGCGCCAAGAAGCTGGCCGAGAACAACGGCATCGACGTGCGCTACTACAACATCATCTATGACGCCGTGGATGAAGTTAAGGCGGCCATGTCGGGCATGTTGGCGCCCGAAAAGAAGGAAGAAATCATCGGCCTGGTCGAGATCCGTGAGGTCTACAGCATCTCGCGCCTTGGCAACATCGCTGGTTGTATGGTGCTTGATGGCATCGTGCGCCGCGATTCCCAGGTACGCCTGCTGCGCAACAACGTGGTTCACTGGACGGGGCATCTTGAATCGCTGCGCCGCTTCAAGGACGACGTCAAGGAAGTCAAGTCGGGCTTCGATTGCGGTCTTACGCTGCGCGGCAACAATGACATCCAGGTGGGTGACCAGCTGGAAGTCTTTGAAATCAAGGAAATCGCGCGTACGCTGTAAAGCGTCGCGAGGCATTATTGCTAATGAGCCGTCACAAGTCCAAAGCCATCCCCGGCCGCAATCTGCGGCTGGCCGACCAGATCCAGAAGGATCTGGCCGAGATCATCCAGCGCGAGATCGATATGTCTCGCGCCGGACTGATCACGCTCTCTGGTGTGGAATTGTCGACCGACTACGCGCATGCCAAGGTGTGGTTCACGGTTTTGGGCGCCGAGCCCGAAGCCGCCACCGCCTTGCTGAACGAAAAAGCCGGTTGGCTGCATTCCCAGCTTTACAAGCTGCTGCACATTCACACTGTCCCCACTTTGCGCTTCTTCCACGACGAGCAGATTGCCCGTGGCATCGAAATGTCGATCCTCATCGACCGCGCAAACCGGCCCGGCCCGCACTCGGGCGTGCCTGACGAACCTGAAGACCAGTCCTGATCGGGCTGTCGTCACTGCTTTTCAACCGGATTCCGACGATGGCTAAACGACGCGGGCTTTTGCTCGACGGTGTGCTGTTGCT
>NZ_JBLVOL010000097.1:2603-92048 GCF_053543755.1 Achromobacter semiaridum
CCCGTAGGTTTGTCGAGCAACCACGCCTTGCAACGCGCCAAGCGTTCCATGGACGCGGCGAAAGCCGGTCATACGGGAACGCTGGATCCCTTCGCCACCGGCTTGCTGGTGTGCTGCATGGGACGCGCAACCAAGATTTCCGGCGCGATGCTTAACGCTGACAAGGCGTATCGCGCTACGCTGCAATTTGGCAGCGAAACCGATTCTGGCGACCTGACCGGCAATGTCGTGTCCACCGCCGAACCGGGCTTTACCCTTGACGAACAGGCGCTGCGCGACGCGCTGTCACGTTTCTCGGGCACGATCGAGCAGATTCCGCCGATGTACTCCGCGCTCAAGCGCGACGGCAAGCCGCTGTACGAGTACGCGCGCGCCGGCATCGAGCTGGAACGGGCGCCGCGCCAGATCACGATTCACCGCATCGAGCTGTTGTCCCTTTCGGGAACGCAGGCAGAGATCGATGTGGCTTGCAGTAAAGGCACATACATCCGAACACTGGCCCAGGACATCGGGCGCGTGCTGGGCTGTTTCGCCCACCTGACGGCGCTGCGGCGCACGCATGTCGGGCCATTTTCTCTGGAACGCGCCGTTGAGCTGGAAGCCTTGCAGGCCATGCCAGACCCCAAGCAGGCATTGCTTGCACTGAACGAATTGCCGGAGGGCTTGCTGCCCTCCACCCTGACCTTAAAGGACTCGCTATGACTCGCGCCTTGCGCAACGTCGCCATCATCGCCCACGTGGACCACGGTAAAACAACCCTGGTCGACCAGCTGCTGCGCCAATCCGGCACCTTCCGCGAAAACCAGGCGCTGACCGAACGGGTCATGGACTCGAACGACCTGGAAAAAGAACGCGGCATTACGATTCTGGCCAAGAACTGTGCCGTTGAATACGAAGGCACGCACATCAACATCGTCGACACCCCGGGTCACGCTGACTTCGGTGGCGAAGTCGAACGCGTGCTGTCCATGGTTGACGGCGTGCTGCTGCTGGTTGACGCCGTTGAAGGCCCGATGCCGCAGACCATTTTCGTGACCCGCAAGGCACTGGCCCTGGGCCTGAAGCCGATCGTGGTCGTCAACAAGGTCGACCGCCCGGGCGCCCGTACCGACTTCGTCATCAACGCCACGTTCGACCTGTTCGACAAGCTGGGCGCGACGGAAGAGCAGCTGGACTTCCCCGTGGTGTACGCCTCGGGCCTGTCCGGCTACGCCGGCCTGACCCCTGACGTGCGCGAAGGCAACATGCGCCCGTTGTTCGAAGCCATTCTGCAGCACGTGCCGCAGCGTGACGACGATCCCAACGGCCCGCTGCAGATGCAAATCATCTCGCTGGACTACAACAGCTACGTCGGCAAGATCGGCGTGGGCCGCATCAACCGTGGCCGCATGCGCCCCGGCATGGAAGTGGCTTACAAGTTTGGTCCGGACGGCCAGGGCGGCAAGGGCCGTATCAACCAGGTCCAGAAGTTCCATGGCCTGGAGCGCGTTGTGGTTGAAGAAGCCGAAGCCGGCGACATCGTGCTGATCAACGGCATCGAAGAGCTGGGCATTGGCTGCACCGTGACCGACGTGCTCACGCAGGAAGCCCTGCCGATGCTGCGCATCGACGAGCCGACGCTGACCATGAACTTCATGGTCAACACGTCGCCGCTGGCCGGCCGCGAAGGCAAGTTCGTGACCAGCCGCCAAGTGCGTGATCGCCTGGACCGCGAGCTGAAGTCCAACGTGGCGCTGCGTGTGCGTGACACCGGCGACGACACGGTGTTCGAAGTGTCGGGCCGTGGCGAACTGCACCTGACGATTCTGCTGGAAACGATGCGTCGCGAAGGCTACGAGCTGGCCGTGTCGCGTCCGCGCGTGGTGTTCAAGGACATCGACGGCGTGAAGTGCGAGCCGTTCGAATCGTTGACCATCGACGTTGAAGATGCCCACCAGGGTGGCGTGATGGAAGAGCTGGGCCGCCGCAAGGGCGACCTGCAAGACATGCAGCCGGACGGCCGTGGCCGTACGCGTCTGGAATACCTGATCCCGGCCCGTGGCCTGATCGGCTTCCAGAACGAATTCCTGACGCTGACGCGCGGCACGGGTTTGATGAGCCACATCTTCCACGAATACGCCCCGGTCAAGGAAGGTTCGATCGGCGAGCGTCGCAACGGCGTGCTGATCAGCCAGGACCAAGGCGATGCCGTGGCCTACGCGCTGTGGAAGCTGCAGGATCGCGGCCGCATGTTCGTGAGCCCGGGCGATGCGCTGTATGAAGGCATGATCATCGGCATTCACAGCCGTGACAACGACCTGGTCGTGAACCCGATCAAGGGCAAGCAGCTGACCAACGTGCGCGCCTCGGGTACCGACGAAGCCGTGCGCCTGGTGCCGCCGATCCAGATGTCCCTGGAATACGCCGTGGAATTCATCGACGACGACGAGCTCGTTGAAATCACGCCGAAGTCGATCCGTCTGCGCAAGCGCCATCTGCTGGAAAACGAACGCAAGCGCGCCGCGCGCGAAGCCTCCGTCTAAGACGAACCCCGGGGCATTCTGCCCCGGCGATTCGGCAGCAAAAAAGCCGCACACCTTTGGGTGCGCGGCTTTTTTTATGGATGCGGCTCGGCCCGCTGCGGGGCCGCCGCCGGAGGACTACACCCCGCTTTGCTGATGCCGGTATTCCTGCGTGGCGCCGCCGTATCCATAGGCGGCTGCCCGCGCGTCGATCACGTGCACGTACGAGCATTCGTGCAGTTCGCCCAGTATCTGCTGGAAGGACGCATAGATCTCTTTGATGTAGCGTGCCTTTTCGGCCTTGGTGTTGGTTTCATCCGTGACGCTGATGTCCAGGTGGAAAGCGTTCTTGCCCAGTTCCGATAGCGGCTTGCCGCCGATGAACCAGAGATCGTGGGGGATGTGCTGCAACGTAATGGCGATGACCGGCAGCTTCTTGCCCAGCACGGACTGCGTCAGTCCAGCCACGGAGTCGACCACGCGACGATTGATGGCAGGGTCCGACTGGCCGGAAAGGTGTACGACGATATGGGGCATGACAAGCTCCTGTGTAGGGGTAGAAGGCCAGTGTAGAGAGACGTTTGACATCGGAAAAGCAGGAAATTACGATTCTATCCATCGTAGAAACCGTTGGATGGGCTATGCCTGGATTTGACCTTGACCAGTTGCGCACGCTGGTCGCCGTGCTTGATGCCGGCAGCCTGACGGCGGCGGCGCCCAAGGTTTTTCTGTCGCAATCGTCGGTAAGCGAGCAGATGCGCAAACTGGAAGAGCGCGCCGGCCAGCCGCTGTTGACGCGCGCCAAAACGGGCGTGACCGCCACGCCGGCGGGCGAGCGCCTGCTGCGTCATGCGCGCGCCATCCTGGCGCTAAGCGACGAGGCTTACCGCGATTTGCGCGGCGTGGCGCTGCGCGGCGAATTGCGCTTGTTCATCACGGATTACTTTCGCCCCGGCGATGTGGCGCGCATGCTGCGGCGCTTGAACGAACAGTATCCGCAGGTGCGGTTGCACGTGACGATCATGAAAAGCGGCGCGATCGAGGCCGCCTACGAGCGAGGTGAGATCGACGTGGGCATATCGATGTCGATCCAGGAACGCGGCGCGCCACGGGCCCGGGCCCAGGGTGCATTGCTGCGCCGCGAGCCGCTGCTATGGATGGCCGCCGAAGGCGCCGCGGCGCCTGCCGGCGAACCCGTGCCGTTGCTGGTCTTGCCCGAGACCTGCGCATTGCGCCAATACGTGGAACGCCAGCTGACACGGCATGCCGTGCCGTACGCCGTGGCGCATGTGGCATCGGGCGTGGCAGGCTTGCAGCTGGCCATTTCGGCGGGCCTGGGGGTGGCGTGCCTGAACGAGTCAGCGCTGGCGCCCGGCATCGCACGGTTGCACGCACCCGGCCTGCCGACGCTGCCGTCGGTGGAGTTTCGGCTCTTGCCCGCCCGCCCCGGAGAGAGCGAGTTCATCGGACTGGCGCGCGAAGCCATCGTCAAAGCCATGGCCTGAGGCGGTGGCCTGGAGTCACGGCCAGAGATCGCGGCGCGAAACCATAGGATTGACGCGGCAGCCTGGGGCGGCCGCCGCGTCCTGCGCAGGCTAAAAGCCCCGCCTTGGACTCAGGCGGGCAGGGACGGCGCGTATTGCGCCTCGGAAGTGACCTTGTCATGGAATTCCACGACGCGGCGCACCACTTTGACGGGGTCGTCCTCGATGATGAAAAGGTCAAGGTCGTGCGCGCCGATCATGCCATTGCCCAGCACCTGATCGCCTAACCACTCGACCATGCCCGACCAGTATTCGCTGCCCACCAGCACGATGGGCGCGGGCGGCACTTTGCCCGTCTGGATCAGCGTCAGCGCTTCGAAGAGCTCGTCCAGCGTGCCAAAGCCGCCCGGCATCGCCACGTAGGCGAAGCTGTGCATGAAGAACGTCGCCTTGCGCGAGAAGAAATATTCGAATGACAGGCTGATGGTCTGATATTCGTTGTTGTGCGCTTCGTGCGGCAGGCTGATGTTCAGCCCGATGCTGGTGCCGCCTGCCTCGAAGGCGCCCTTGTTGGCGGCCTCCATGATGCCGGGGCCGCCCCCTGCGATGACCGCGAACCCGGCACCTGCCAAGGCGGCCGAAATGGCAACGGTGGTTTCATAGTGGGGGGAGTTGCGGCTGACGCGTGCGCTGCCGAAGACACTGACTGCGGGCCCGATGTTCGCGAGCTTATCTGCCGCCGTCCGTATCTCTGACATAATCAGCGGAATTTGTTTGCCGGCGGGTGTTTCCATATCTGCCTTTGTAACCATGAAAAAAACCTTATTACTGGTCGACGGTTCAAGCTACTTGTACCGCGCTTTCCACGCTATGCCTGATTTGCGCAACGCGCAAGGCGAACCCACGGGTGCGCTGTACGGCGTGGTCAATATGCTGCGCAAGCTTGTATCTGATCATAAGGCAGAGTATGCCGCATGTATTTTCGATGCTCGCGGCAAGACTTTCCGAGACGACCTGTATCCCGAATACAAGTCGCATCGGCCGCCCATGCCGGAAGACCTGGCGGCGCAGATCGAACCCATCCACCGCGCCGTGCGCGCGCTGGGCTGGCCGGTGCTGGCCATCGAAGGGGTAGAGGCCGACGACGTCATCGGTACGCTGGCCAAGCGCGCTGCCGAACACGATGTGCACACCATCGTTTCGACCGGCGACAAGGACCTGGCGCAGTTGGTCAACAGCCACGTCACGCTGGTCAACACCATGACCGGCGAAGTGCTGGACGAGCCCGGCGTGGTCAACAAGTTTGGCGTGCCGCCCGACCGCATCGTCGACTACCTGATGCTGGTGGGCGATACCGTGGACAACGTGCCGGGCGTCACCAAGGTTGGCCCCAAGACGGCCGTGAAGTGGTTGACCGAATTCGGCTCGATCGACAAGCTGATCGAAGGCGCCGACACCATCAAGGGTGTGGCCGGCAACAACCTGCGCGAGGCCATCCCCAACTTTCCGCTGACCCGCCAATTGTTGACGGTGAAGTACGACTGCGACCTGACCGGCCATGTCGAAAGCGTGGACGACCTGAAACCGCGCGCGCGCGACGACGCCACCTTGACCGAACTGTACGAACGCTACGGCTTCCGTACCTGGCTGCGCGACCTGACCGGGGACGCCGAACGTGTACCCACGGGCGATGCGCGCATCGCCGTGGATATGCCCGAGGCGCCCACCGAACTGGACTACCGCATCATCTCCGACTGGGCCGAATTCGACGCCTGGTTCGAGCGGCTGCAAAATGCATCGCTGGTGGCGCTGGACACCGAAACCACTTCGCTGGACCAGATGCAGGCGCGCCTGGTGGGCTTGTCCCTGGCGGTGGAACCGGGCGTGGCCTGCTACATCCCCGTGGCGCATCGCGGGCCGGACGGCGCCACCCAGTTGCCCAAGGCCGAGGTGCTGGCGCGCCTGAAGCCCTGGCTGGAAGATGCGTCGCGCGCCAAGCTGCTGCACCACGCCAAGTACGACGCCCATGTGTTCGCCAACGAAGGCATTGCGCTGGCGGGCATCACCGACGACACGATGCTGCAAGCGTACGTGCTGGAATCGCATCGCGGCGTGGGGCTGAACGACCTGGCGCAGCGCTATCTGGGCCGCAGCGGCGTGTCGTACGAAGACCTGTGCGGCAAGGGCGCCAAGCAGATCGGTTTTGACGAGGTGGCTGTCGACAAGGCGGGGCATTACGCTGCCGAAGATGCCGACTTCACGCTGCAATTGCATCGTGTGCTGCGCCCGATGGTGGCGGCGGACCAGGGCCTGGACCGCATCTACCAGCTTGAGATCAAGGTGTCGGCGGTGCTGACCACGATCGAACGCAATGGCGTGAAGGTGGATGCCGAAGAACTGGGCCGCCAGAGCCACAAGCTGGGCCAGGAAATGCTGCGCCTGGAGCAAAAGGCCTATGAATTGGCCGGTCAGCCCTTCAACCTGAATTCGCCTAAGCAACTGGGCGAAATCCTGTTTGAACGCATGCAGTTGCCGGTGGTGCGCAAGACCGCCAGCGGTGCGCCGTCCACCGACGAAGACGTGCTGACCAAGCTGGCGCTGGACTACCCGCTGCCCCAGGTGCTGCTGGAATACCGGGGCCTGTCCAAGCTGAAGTCCACCTACACGGACAAGCTGCCGCGCATGATCAACCCGGCCACGGGCCGCGTGCACACGCGTTATTCGCAGGCGGCGGTCATTACCGGCCGCTTGGCGTCGTCCGATCCCAACCTGCAGAACATCCCCGTGCGCACCGAGGCGGGCCGCCGCGTGCGTGAAGCCTTCATTGCCGAACAGGGCGTGCTGCTGTCGGCCGACTATTCGCAGATTGAACTGCGCATCATGGCGCACGTGTCCGATGACGCCAACCTGCAAAGCGCGTTCGCCGCCGGCGAGGACATTCACCGCGCCACGGCGGCCGAAGTGTTCGGCGTGGCTTTGTCGGACGTGTCGACGGACCAGCGCCGCGCGGCCAAGGCCATCAACTTTGGCCTGATCTACGGCATGGGCGTGTTCGGCCTGGCGTCCAACCTGGGCATCACCCGGGACGCCGCGCAGGCCTATATCGACCGCTATTTCGCGCGCTATCCCGGCGTGGCGATGTATATGGAAAACACCCGCAGGCTGGCGCGCGAACAGGGCTACGTCGAAACGGTTTTCGGTCGACGTCTGCAATTGCCGGAAATCCGTGGCGCCTCGGGGCCGCGTCGACAAGGCGCCGAGCGGGCCGCCATCAATGCGCCCATGCAGGGCACGGCGGCTGACCTGATCAAGCTGGCCATGGTGGCCGTGCAAGATTGGCTGGAAGCCGAAAAACTGCAAACCCGCATGATCATGCAGGTACACGATGAACTGGTTCTGGAAGCGCCGGACGCCGAGATCGACGTGGTCAAGGAAGCACTGCCTCGCCTGATGTGCTCGGTGGCCGAACTGCGCGTGCCGCTGGTCGCGGAAGTGGGCATGGGCAAGAACTGGGAACAGGCGCACTAAGCTCTGCGCGTACTTCACGGAGATACCGATGGGCCGTCCTTGGACGGCCCATTTCCGATTTTGGGATTGCAACAATATAATGTTTCGCTTCCTCCCCGCCTATACTGCGTCCCCCAAATGTTGCTGCTCTGGGTCCTGCTTGCCACCGTAACCGGCGGGCTTATCGCCGTCTTTGTCGCCAGCTGGCTGGCCTACAAGGTGTTCGCCCAATACCTGCATCACATGGTGAGCCTGTCGGTGGGCGTGCTGCTGTCGGTGGCGCTATTGCACTTGCTGCCCGAGGCCTTCGAGGGCGCGGTCGGCAACGCTCATGCCTTGTTTGGCCTGATGCTGGCCTCGCTGATTGGTTTTTTCGTGCTGGAGAAGATTGCGTTGCTGCGCCATAGCCATCACCACGAAGGCGACGGGCATCACCACCACAAAGGCCACGACCACCACGAAGCGGGGCGGGGCGGCGTGCTGATCCTGATCGGAAGTTCGCTGCACAATCTGTGCGACGGGGTGCTGGTGGCGGCGGCGTTCCTGACGGATCCGCTGCTGGGCGTGCTGACGGCGGCGTCGATCATCGTGCACGAAGTGCCGCACAAGCTTAGCGATTTTGTCGTGTTGCTCAATGCCGGGCTGCCGCGTCGCCGTGCGTTTTCGCTGATCCTGTTCACCAGCTTGTGTTCAGCCGTGGGCGGCATAATAGGGTACTTTGTGTTGCAGCAGGCGCAGGACTGGGTGCCGTATATCTTGGTGGTTGCCGCAAGTAGCTTCCTGTATATCTCGGTGGCCGACCTGATGCCGCAAATGCACGAACGGGTGTCCCTTTCGGATGCCGTCCCGCAGTTGTTGCTGGTGGGCCTGGGTGTCGCGCTGATCTACAGCGTGACCACGCTGATGCACCATGGGCACGAGCACGGGGCCGACGCCGGCACCGGCGCGCCCCACGCGGAGCACGCTCACACGCATTAGGGCGCGCGCGGACGGGATGCCTGCTTGTCGATCAATTCCCAACAGGAGCGTCCCCCATGAGCTTTTCCGCCGCCGCCGGCAACGTTGCCCCCACCGTCATCCACACTGACACCGAAGGCCTGGTCCACGCTGACTTCAAGCTGCCCGTGGCAGACGGTTCAATCGCCGCTTATTACGCCGCGCCCGAAGGCCGCCAGGACCTGCCCATCGTGCTGGTGGTGCAGGAGATCTTCGGCGTGCACGAGCACATCAAGGACCTTTGCCGGCGCATCGCCAAGGCCGGCTACCTGGCCGTCGCCGCGAATCTCTATGAACGCCAGGGCGACGCCTCCGTCTACACCGACATTCCGAAATTGATCTCTGAATTGGTCAGCAAGGTACCGGATGAACAGGTGTTTTCCGACCTGGACGCCAGCGTGGCCTGGGCGGCGGAAAATGGCGGCGACCCCAAGCGCGTGGCCATCACGGGCTTTTGCTGGGGCGGCCGCCTGACGTGGATGTACGCCGCTCACAATCCGGACGTGAAGGCTGCCGTGGCCTGGTACGGCAAGCTCAGCGTGGGCCACGGCCCGCTGATCAAGCGCGTGGCCTTCGATGTGGTCAACGAGCTGCATGCGCCGGTGCTGGGCCTGTACGGCGGCAAGGACGCCAGCATCCCGCTGGCCGATATCGAAACCATGAAGGCCAAGCTGGCGACCGGCAACGCGGCGGCCAAGCAGTCGGAATTTGTGGTGTACCCGGACGCGGACCATGCGTTCCTGGCGGATTACCGGGCCAGTTACCAGCCCGAGGCGGCCAAGGACGGCTGGAGCCGGATGCTGGCGTGGTTCCAGCGCTATTTGTAATGTGCGCCGGGGGCAGGGGCAGGGTCAGTTTGCGCTGCCCCGACTAAAGCGCGGGGCCTGGCGGGGGAAGCGCCCGCCGTCCGCCGCAACACGGCTGGGGTGGCGGGCTTCCGTCTAATGCGTGCTTGCGCGCGGGGTTGCCGCTTCCCCGGACCCCGCTTTCGCTTAGTTGCCGGCTTCGCGCAAGCGGCTGGGCAAAAGCTCGCCGTGGCGGGCCAGCAGCGGATACGCCGCGGCGCCCACCAAGTGAGAGTTGATTCCCTTCATATCCCGCAGGATGTCCAGGTACAGCGCGCCGACTTCGGCCGCGTCCACCTGGCCTGACTTGATCTTTTGCAGATGGGTGTCGGCGGCCTGCGTTTCGATCGTGCGGAAACGCGCCTTTTCGCCGGCCAGCGCGCGTGCCTGGCGCAGGTCATCATTGACGAACAGCGCGGCGGCCTGGCGTTGGTTTGCGATCAGCTGGCCCAGCGTGTCATCCAGGCTGGCGCGCTGCTCGGGCGAAAACGTCCAGCCCTGCTTGCGCAGCTTGGCCACGTGGCTTAAGAGCCCGTGGTGCGCGATATCGCCCGCGTGGCCGATGTTGCTGGCAAAGGCCAGGATGTCGTCCATGCGCTGGATGTCGTCACGCGTCATGTTTTCCTGGTCCAGCGTGGCCAGGTAGGTCGTGATGGCGTTTTCCAGCTTGTCCAGCGCGGCGTCCAATTGCCGCGCCTGCACCATGCGGTGGCGGTTGTCGCGCTTGAAGCCGGCGCGCGCATACAGCAGCAACGTCTGCACCATGTCGGCCATGCGCAGCGCTTCGCGCGCCGCGTTGCCCAGCGCCACGGCGGGCACGTCGTGCGCCCATTCATCCAGATACTGCGGCCGGGACGGGTCGTTGGGGTCGGCGCGCTTGGGCAGCCAGCGCGTCAGCAACGCCGCATAGGGCGACAGCAGCGGCAGGAACAGGATGGCGATGACCGCGTTGAACAGCGTGTGGAAATTGGCCACGGCGCGGGCCGGGTCGCTGGCCATGTCGCTCATCAGGGGTTGCAGCACGGGCAGCAGGATCAGGCCGGCCAGCACGCCCAGCACGCGGGTCAGCAGGTTGCCCAGGGGCAGGCGGCGGGCGGCGGGATCGTCGCCCGTGACGCCTTCGATCATGGGGTTGATGGCCGTGCCCAGGTTGGCGCCCAGCACCAGCGCAAAGGCCACATGCGGCGCCACCATGTGATGGCTTGCCAGTGACATCACCAGCACCACCACGGCCACGCTGGAGTGCGCGGCCCAGGTGAACGCGGCGGACAGCAGGACGGCGGCCACGGGCTGGGTCGACAAGGCGTCCAGAATCATGCCCAGCATGGGCGCCGTCTGGAACGGCTCGAACAGTTCAACCAGCTGATGCAGGGAAAGCAGCAGCAGGCCCAGACCGATGAACACGCGGCCCAGGTCGCGCGTGCGGCCGGGGGGATACCGGCGGAACATCCAGACGCCCGCCAGGATCAGGATAGGGGCCAGCGAAGTCAGGTCAAACGACAGCAGCTGCACGATAAGCGTCGTGCCGACGTTGGCTCCCAGCATGGCGGCCAGCGCGGGCACCAGGCCAACCACGCCGCCGGCGGCAAACCCCGTGATCATCAGCCCCGTCGCGGTGCTGCTTTGCAGGGCGGCGGTGATGCCCAGCCCGGCGGCAAAGGCGCGCAGGCGCGTGCCCAGGGCGCGGCCCAGCGCTGCGCCCAAGGCGGCGCCAAACGCACGCTGCACGCCGGTTTGGACCATGTGCACGCCCCAAAGCAGCAAGGCGACGTAGCCGGCGAAGTCAAGCAGGGTAATAAGTCCAGACATCCAGGGGTGTTCCCGTTCTTTTTATGACAAGTAATATTTATGTAATGATCGCATGCCTGACCGGGTGGCGGAACCGGTGGCGGCGATACAGCATACGCCCCGCCGGCCATTCCTGCGCGCGGGGGTGGCAACGCGTATCATTGCCTGACTATTCTTTGATGTACTGGAGTGTCGCGTGGCCGTTTCCGTATTCGATCTGTTCAAGATAGGCATAGGCCCGTCTAGTTCCCATACGGTGGGTCCGATGCGGGCCGCCCTGCTGTTCGCGCAAGGCCTGGAACGCGATGGCCTGATTCCGCGCGTGGCGTATGTCCGCGCCGAGCTCTACGGCTCGCTGGGCGCGACGGGCAAGGGGCACGGCACCGACAAGGGCGTGCTGCTGGGTCTGATGGGCGAAGCGCCCGACACGGTCGACCCCGCCGCCATCGCCGGCATGATCGCCTCGGTGCGCGCCAGCCGCCAGTTGCCGCTGCTGGGCCGTTATCCGGTCGCCTTCATCGAGAAAGAACACATGGTGTTCTATCGCCGCGAAGCCATGGCCGAACACCCCAACGGCATGAAATTCCACGCCGTCGACGCCAATGGCGAGTCGCTGCGCGAAGCGCGCTACCTGTCGGTGGGCGGCGGCTTTGTGGTGACGGCAGGCGCCTCGAACAGCCAGGTGATCGCCGCGCACAATCAGCTGCCGTATCCCTTCCGCTCGGGCCGCGAACTGCTGACGATGTGCCGCGAAAGCGGTCTGACCGTGGCGCAGCTGATGATGAAGAATGAGCTGACCTGGCGCGAGGCCGCCGAGACGGACAGCGGCCTGGATCGCATCTGGCAGGTCATGCAGGACTGCGTGGCGCGCGGTTGCGGCATTGACTACCCGGAAGCCGACGGCGAATTGCCCGGTCCCTTGCGCGTGCGTCGCCGCGCGCCGGAGCTCTACCGCAATCTGACCCAACGCGCCGAGCGCACCTTGTCCGATCCGCTGTCAGTCATGGACTGGGTCAACCTGTACGCCATGGCGGTCAACGAAGAGAACGCGGCGGGCGGCCGCGTCGTCACGGCGCCCACCAATGGCGCCGCCGGCATCATCCCCGCCGTGCTGCACTATTACGATCGCTTCGTGCCCGGCGCCAGCCGCGAGGGCGTGCGCGAGTTCCTCTTGACCGCCGCGGCGATCGGCCTGCTGTACAAGTACAACGCGTCGCTGTCGGGGGCCGAAGTGGGCTGCCAGGGCGAAGTGGGCGTGGCCTGTTCGATGGCCGCCGGCGGCTTGGCCGCGGCGCAGGGCGGCACGGTGGAACAGGTTGAGAACGCCGCCGAGATCGGCATGGAACACAACCTGGGCCTGACGTGCGACCCCGTTGGCGGGCTGGTCCAGATTCCCTGTATTGAGCGCAACGCCATGGCGTCCATCAAGGCCGTCAATGCCGCGCGCATGGCCTTGCGAGGCGACGGGCAGCACTATGTGTCGCTGGATTCCGTTATCAAGACCATGCGCGAAACCGGCGCCGACATGAAGACGAAGTACAAGGAAACGGCGCGCGGCGGCTTGGCGGTGAACATCGTCGAGTGCTAATGCGCGGGCGCTGATGCCCAATAGAAAAAGCCCCTGGGGTTTCTGACCCCAGGGGCTTTTTGCTGCCTGCTTGAACAGGGCGCGGCGGTCAGACCACGCGGGCGTTCTGCAAGGCGGCGATGCGCGACGGGATGGGCGGGTGCGAGGCGAACATGGCCGCCAGGCCGCCGCGGCCAGTGATGCCCGAGGCCTCGAACGACTTGGGCAAATCGCCCGGTTCCAGGCCGCCCAGCCGAGCCAGCGCGCGGATCATGGGTTCGCGCGCGCCCATCAGGTGGGCCGAGCCCGCGTCGGCGCGGTATTCGCGCTGGCGCGAGAACCAGGCCACGATGATCGAGGCCAGCACGCCGAAGATGATTTCACAGACCAGCACGGTGATGTAGTAGCCCGGGCCGATGCCGCGTTCGTTCTTGAACACGACGCGGTCAATGAAGTAACCCACGACGCGGGCCAGGAACACGACGAACGTGTTCACGACGCCCTGGATCAGGGTCAGCGTGACCATGTCGCCGTTGGCGATGTGGGCCACTTCGTGCGCCAGCACGGCCGCCACTTCTTCTTCGCTCATGCTTTCCAGCAAGCCCGTCGACACGGCGACCAGCGAGTCGTTCTTGAACGCGCCGGTGGCGAACGCGTTGGGCGCGCCTTCGTAGATGGCCACTTCGGGGCGGCCGATACCCGCGCGGTCGGCCAGTTGGTGAACGGTGTCGACCAGCCAGGCTTCACGTTGGTTGCGGGGGGCGTTCGGGTCCAGCACCTGTGCCCCGGTGCTCCATTTGGCCATCGGCTTGCTGATCAGCAACGAGATGATGGCGCCGGTAAAGCCCACGACCACCGAGAAGATCAGCAGGGCGTTCAGGTTCAGGCCGTTGGCGGTGATGTAGCGGTCTACGCCCAGGATGCGCAGCGTGGCCGACAGCACGAGCATGACGGCCAGGTTGGTGATGACGAACAAGACAATGCGTTTCATGTTTTTTGTGTTCCTCTGCGAGCGGGAAATACCCGGGTTCGACATGGCGGCGGCCCGCCAGTTCCCCGACTCGCCGGCACCGCTCCCGGTGGGCAAGAGTATAGTATCGCTTTCCCCTATTTCCCCTCACTTTTCCCTTAGCGTAGACCCCCAATGCAGGCTCTCTGGATGTTGTTGGCGTCCGCCATGTTCGCCATCATGGGGTCGTTCGTGAAGTTCGGCACGGAACACGGCGCGTCGCTGCCGCAGATCGTGCTTTTTCGCGGGCTGCCTTCCGTCCTTCTTTTGCTGCTGTGGGCGCGCGCTGGGCGGCAATCCATCGTTCCGACCAGCTGGAAGTTGCACCTGTGGCGCAACCTGTCCGGCGTCACGTCGATGTGGCTGGGCTTCTTCGCCATCTCGCACCTGCCCCTGGCCACCGCCACCAGCCTGAACTACACCGCGCCGCTGTTCATCGCGTGTTGGATGCTGGGTTGGGGTGGCGCCCAGCGCGACCCGGTCCGCATCCTGGCGGTGGCGTTGGGCTTCCTGGGCGTGATCGCCGTGCTGCGGCCCAGCATCAACGAAGACCAATGGCTGGCCGCCGTCATGGGCATGGGCGCGGGCGCCATGTCGGCCATCGCGATGATGCAGATCCGCCAGTTGGGCCGTATCGGCGAACCCGAATGGCGCACCGTGCTGTTTTTCTCCGTGGCGGTCTGCGTGTCCAGCATTGCCGGCTTATGGTTCGAAGGCTGGGGCCACGCCGACTGGCAGGGCTATGCGTCGCTGTTCGGCGTGGGCGTGGCCGGCATGTTCGGCCAGCTTGCCATGACCCGGGCCTTCGGCATGGGCTCGGCGCTGCTGACCGCGGCATTGCAATACAGCACCATTATTTTCGCGGCCTTGCTGGGCATGGGCTTCTGGGGCGACCATCTGGACGCCGTGGCCTGGGCCGGCATGGGCTTGATCATTTCCGCGGGGCTGCTGTCGGTGTGGCGCACCATGCGCGACCCGAAGCCGACCTGACCCGCCCCCTTCGATCAGGAGCACCCCGAATGACGACTACACTGATTTCCGCCGCTGACCTGGCCGCGCGCCTCGATTCGCCCGACGTGCGGGTATTCGACGTGCGGCATGACCTGACCGACCACGCCGCCGGCCGTCAGGCCTATGACGCCGGGCATATCCCCGGGGCCCGCCACCTGGATCACGAAACCGAGCTGGCGGCACCGCGCACCGGTAAGAACGGCCGGCATCCGTTGCCGTCGCGCGCCGAATTCGGGGGGCTGATGGCGGCTCATGGCGTGACGCCGCAAACGCTGGTGGTGGCGTACGACGCCAGCGGCGGCATGTACGCCGCGCACCTGTGGTGGATGTTGCGTTGGTTGGGCCATGAACGCGTGGCGGTGCTGGACGGCGGTTGGCAGGCGTGGCTGGCGGCCGGTTTGCCGACCACGACCGACGCGGCGGCCGCGGTCAACGCGGGCCAGCCGACGGCGCCCGGCGAGTCGCTGGCCGGTTCCGTCGACGCCCCAGCCGTGCTGGACAACATCGCCCGCCCGGCCTTTACCGTGATCGACGCGCGCGCGGCCAACCGCTATCGCGGCGAAGTCGAACCCATGGACCCCGTGGCCGGCCACATCCCGGGCGCGCTGAACCGTCCCAACGGCGAAAACCTGCAAGCCGATGGGCGCTTCAAGTCACCCGAGCAGTTGCGCGCGGAATTCGCCGACCTGCTGGGTGACCGCGACCCCAAGGCCGTGGTGCATCAGTGCGGCTCGGGCATCACGGCGTGCCATAACCTCTTGTCGATGGAAATCGCCGGCCTGTCCGGCTCGCGGCTGTACCCGGGCTCGTGGAGCGAATGGTGCAGCGACCCGTCCCGCCCGGTGGCGAAGGGCGCCTGAAGCGTCAGGCGCCTGGCCCGCGCACTCGAAAGCGCGTGTTGCGGCACCCTTGTTGCGTGCAAGCCGGCGCTGCGCCCCGGTTCGTTACCAGATCGCGGCCAGCTTCACGCGGCCCGACACGCTTTCCGCAATTTCCAGAAAGTGGTCCAGCGGCGGCGTGGCCAGGCCCGGCACCTTGGCCATGTCGTCCCACCGCCTTAGCCGGATCGCATCCGGCGCGCCCGGCATGCTGGCGAAATCCACCGCCTGGCTCGCATCAAAACTGCCGCCCTGTAATGCCAGGCTGCGCTTGGAATCCTCGGAGAGCGACGCTTCATATTGCGGCTCCACGTAGCACAGGTAGCGCTTGGCTTCGACGTGCAGGCGGATCGGGTCCAGCACCGCCGAACTGAACAGCCCGCGCAGGAACGGCAGCACGAAATACTGGTGCTTGTCGTCGATGCCGCGCAGCGTGGGCGTGCCCGGCCGGTCGGCGATCAAGTGCCCCAGGTCGTGCAACAGGCTGGCGGTGATCAGGTGTGCGCTGGCGCCGTGGCGCTCGGCCAGCGACGCCGTTTGCAGCGCGTGGCGCAAATGGCTGACGGATTCACCGTGATACGACCGGTGTCCGCGTTCCAGAAAAATCTGCTCGATGTCTTGCAAGGTCAAGGCCATGGTTGTCTCCTGATTGGCCGCAAGGGGGAGGGGGCGGGCAGTGACCCAGCGGGTCAGCCGGCTGCCGGCGCCATCTCCAGGAAGCGCGCGATCAGCTGCACCGGTTGGCGCTCGCGCAGGCAGTACAGGTATTCATGCATCACGATGTCGGCGCCGTCTATATCCAGGGCAGCCAGATCGGGATGGGACGGAATCTCGCGCGACGGGATCAGGCTGATCCCCAGGCCGCACAGGATGGCTTGCCGGATCGATTCCCGGCTGCCGATCTCCAGCGTGCGTTGCACCGTAACGCCCGCCGCTTGCAGGGCGTCTTCGGTCAGCTGGCGCGTCATCGAACCGGGCTCGCGCACAAGCAGCGCGTGCTCGGCAAGGTCGGCCAGCCGCACGCGGCCACGTCGGGCCAGCGGATGGTCGCGATGGGTGACCACGCGAATCGGGTCGGCCGCGATCATCCGCCGATACAGGTGCTTGTCATCCATCAGAAAAGACGACGTGGCAATCTCGATGCGATAGTCGTGCAGCGCTTGCAGCATCGACTGCGAATTGCCGATCGTGACCGCCAGGTCGATGCCGGGGTAGCGCTGGTTGTATCGGCGCACCGTGTCCATGATGTAGAACGGGCCCGTGGCGCCGACACGCAGATTGCCTTCGCGCAGGTCGCTGGCGTCGCGCAGCCGGAAATCGATCTCGGTTTCCTGCTGCACCAGCTTTTCCACCATGGGCATCAGGTTCTGCCCGGCGTCCGACAGGCGCATGCCGCGCCCTTGGCGATGGAACAGTTCAATGCCGTAGCGCGATTCCAGCTGGCGTAGCTGCCCCGTCACCGTGGGCTGACTGACGCCAAGCTGGGCGGCGGCCTTGGTGACGGTGCCGCAGCGGGCCACGGCGTAGAAAGATTTGAGTTCGGCGACAAGCACGATGACGGAGGCGGGAAAGGGACGCAATGCGCAAGACCGCCAGTACACCAAAATAATTTGATGTTTTTATTACTGCATTTGCGCGAAGTGTCATAAACGCTCAATACGCGGCTTCCATACTGCCTTCGTTCCCAGACCGGAGGCAGCATGCCCCAAGCCGATAACGACCTTTACCCCGCCGGGCCGCCCCAAGCCGGGCTTGACCCGATCGCGGGCAAAGAGCCCCAGCAAGGGGCAAAGCGCGGCGGCTTTCTGACCGTACGAAATCTGGTCAAGACTTTCGGTAGCCACACGGCGTTGGCCGACGTTTCGCTGGACATTCGCGCCGGAGAACTGGTGTGCCTGCTGGGCCCGTCCGGTTGCGGCAAAACGACGCTGCTACGCGCCATTGCCGGGCTGGAACGCCAGGACAGCGGCTCCATCGTGCTGTCGGGCCGCGATATTTCCCATGCCGAGCCGCAAGCGCGCGACTACGGCATCCTGTTCCAGTCCTATGCGCTGTTCCCCAACTTGACGGTCGCGCAGAACGTGGCTTACGGCCTGAGCGGCAAGCGCACGCATCGCAAGCACGTGGCGCACCGCGTAGAGGAAATGCTGACGCTGGTGGGGCTGGCCGGCGCCGCCGACAAGTATCCGGGACAGATCTCGGGCGGACAGCAACAGCGCGTGGCTTTGGCGCGCGCGCTGGCCCCGTCGCCGTCCCTGTTGCTGTTGGACGAACCGATGTCCGCGCTGGACGCCCGCGTGCGTGAGCATCTGCGTATTGAGTTGCGCGCCTTGCAAAAGCGCCTGTCCATCACGACGCTGATGGTCACGCACGACCAGGAAGAGGCCATGGTGATGGCCGACCGTATCGCCGTCATGAACGGCGGTGTCATTGAACAGTACGGCACGCCGCGCGAGCTGTATCGCCAACCGGGCTCGGCCTTCATCGCCGATTTCGTGGGCGAGGCGAACTGGCTTCCGTTTGAACGCGTGGACGCGCACCGTGCCCGCGTCGGCCGCCAGGAACTGGCGGTGGACGACACGCTGGATGGCCGATTCGGCAAGCTGTTTGTCCGGCCCGAGGCGGTGCGCGTCAGCATGGCGCGCCCGGAAGAACCCAATTCGATGCTGGCCGATGTACTGGACGGCGTGTTCCTGGGCCGCGGCTACCGCCTGGCGTTGCGGCTGGAAGGCGTGCCCGGGTCCACCGTGCATTCCATCGTGTCCCCCGAAATCGGAGACGCCTTGTTGGGTCCCCATGCTGCCAGCCGCTGCTGGGTGGAGCTGCCGCGCCATGCGCTTCGCGCCTACGCTTGATTCCGCCATGACCGGTTCTTCTTCGGTGGCTGAAGCGCCGCCGGCTCCGGCCGCGGCTTCGGCTTCGGCTTCGGCCGTGGCCTTGGGCCGCCGCCCCATGCCGGCCTGGATCGGCTCGCTGGGCCTGACTATGGGGCAGGGCGCGTTGCTGCTGTTCCTGTTTCTGTTCCTGGCGTTGCCGCTGGCGGCCATTCTCGCCAAGTCCGTGACGGACAACGACGGCGCATGGGCGGGCCTGTCGGTGCTTACCGGCATCATCGGCGCGGACGGCTTTCTGGCGATGGTCGGCCGCAGCCTGACAGCGGGCCTCGTGACGATGCTGCTGGTGGTGCCGTGCGCCTATGCCTACGCCTACGGCCTGACGCGTACGCGTCTGCCCGGCAAGGGCCTGTTGCGCACCATCGCCTTGCTGCCGCTGCTGGCGCCGTCGCTGCTGCCCGGTATCGCCCTGGTCTACCTGTTGGGCAACCAGGGCCTGCTCAAGGGCGTGACGGGCGGCGCCACCATTTACGGCTTCTGGGGCATTGTCGTCGGCGAGGCTTTCTACACCTTCCCGCATGCGCTGATGATCCTGTTGACCGGGCTGACGCTGGCCGACGGGCGCCTGTATGACGCGGCGCGCGCCATGGGCGCCGGCCCGTGGCGTACCTTCCTGACCGTGACCCTGCCCGGCACGCGCTATGCCGTGTTCTCAGCCTGCTGCGTGGTGTTCACCCTGACGGTCACCGATTTTGGCGTGCCCAAGGTGGTGGGCGGCGACTACAACGTGTTGGCCATGGAAGCCTACAAAGCGGTGGTCGGCCAGCAGAATTTTCCGAAGGGCGCGGCCATCGGCATCCTGCTGCTGCTACCCGCCTTGCTGACCTTCGTGCTGGACCGGCGCCTGCGGGCCCGCCAGGGCGCTCAGATGAGCGGCCGCGCGCAAGCCTATGCGGCAAGTCCGAACCGCCGCCGCGATGCCGCTTTCCTGGCGCTGGCCGGCGTGATGGCCGCGTTCCTGCTGCTGATTATCGGCGTGGCGGTGTGGGCGTCGTTCGTGAAAATGTGGCCCTATAACGTGTCCATGTCGATGCGGTCCTACGACTTCGACAACATGGACGGCGGCGGCTGGCTGGCGTGGCGCAACAGTTTGCAGCTGGCGTTCTTTACCGCCGTGATCGGCACGGCAGTCGTCTTCGTGGGCGCCTGGATGATGGAAAAAGTGCCGGCGCGCGGCCAACTGGGGCGCGGCCTGCGCGGCGCAGTCAGCATGCTGGCGCTGATGCCGATGGCCGTGCCCGGCCTGGTGCTGGGCCTGGGCTACATCTTCTTTTTCAACAGCCTGATGAACCCGCTGAACGTGCTGTACGGCACCATGCCGTTGCTGATTCTGTGCACGGTCGTGCACTTCTACACCAGCGCTCACCTTACGGCCGCCACCGCGCTGAACGCGCTGGACCCGGAATTCGAAGCCGCGTCCGCATCGCTGAAGGTGCCGCGCATGACGACGTTCCTGCGCGTGACCCTGCCGATGTGCCTGCCCGCCGCGCTGGACATCGCCCGCTATTTGTTTGTATCCGCCATGACGACCGTGTCTGCCGTGGTGTTTCTTTACAGCCCGTCCACGGTGCTGGCCGCCGTTGCCGTGCTTAACATGGACGACGCCGGCTTCATCGGCCCGGCCGCCGCCATGTGCACGGTGATCATGGCCAGCTCGGCCGTCGCGGCGTTGACGCTGCATCTGGCCAGCCGCGCGCTGGTGGCGCGCAGCCAGGCCTGGCGCCGCCCCGTGGCCCTTTGAACGATTGATTTCAGGACGACCCTTATGACTGTTTCTTCCTTACCCGTGCAGCTGGAAGCCGTGATCTTCGACTGGGCCGGCACGCTGGTCGACTTCGGGTCGTTTGCCCCCACCAAGGTGTTCGTCGATGCGTTCTCGCAGTTCGGCATGGACGTGTCGCTGAAAGAAGCCCGCGGCCCGATGGGCATGGGCAAGTGGGACCACATTCGCGCGCTGTGCAACCAGCCCGCCATCGCCGCCCAGTATCAGGCCCAGTTCGGACGCGTGCCCAGCGATGACGACGTGACGGCCATCTACGAACGCTTCCTGCCGATGCAGATGGAGAAGGTGGCCCAGTATTCGGCGGCCATCCCCGGCGCGGCTGAGCTGTTGCGCGCGTTGCGCCGTAAAGGCCTGAAGATCGGCTCGTGCTCGGGCTACCCGGACAGCGTGATGCGCCGCGTAGTCGAACGCGCTGCGTCCGAAGGGCTGGAGCCCGATTGCATCGTGGCCAGCGACGACGTGCCGCGCGCGCGCCCGGCGCCGGCCATGGCGTTGAAGAACGTGGTGGAACTGGGCCTGTCGGACGTGGCCGCGTGCATCAAGGTTGACGACACCGCGCCCGGCATCGAGGAAGGGCGCCGCGCCGGCATGTGGTCGGTGGGCTTGCTGCTGTCCGGCAACGCCGCCGGCCTGACCCTGGACGAATACCTGAGCCTGGACGAGGCCGGCCGCGACCTGGTCCGCGCCGATGCCAGCCGCGAGCTTGCCACTGCCGCGCCGCATTACCTGATCGATACGGTCGCGGATCTGCCGGCCGTCATCATCGACATCGAAGCCCGTCTGGCACGAGGCCAACGCCCCTGATCTAGCTTCCGCTTGCCGGCGCCGCCGGCCCTGCATTCCCTGTTGTGCGCGCCTTTGTACCGCAGCCGGCACCCGCCGGCAGTGGGGGCGACGTTCACCCTTTTTACGCGTTTTTCCGCTTATCCACGGAGTTCTTCATGAATCGCTACAAGCTGCTTGCACTGGCCACCGCCCTGACGGGCGTGATGGGCGTCGCTTCCGCCGAGACCACGCTGACGGTCTACACCGCGCTGGAAGCCGATCAGATCAAGGTCTACCAGGCCGCGTTCGAAAAGGCCAATCCCGACATCAAGATCCAGTGGGTGCGCGATTCCACCGGCATCATCGCGGCCAAGCTGCTGGCTGAAAAAAGCAACCCCAAGGCGGACGTGATCTGGGGCTTGGCGGGCACGGCGCTGGGCTTGATGGACAAGGAAGGCATGTTGCAGCCGTACGCCCCGAAGGGCCTGGACCAGATCGCCGCCAACATGCGCGACGCCAAGGCCGAGCCGTCGTGGGTCGGCATGGACGGCTACGCGGCTGCCATCTGCTTCAACACCATCGAAGCCGAAAAGCAGAAGCTGCCCAAGCCCACGTCGTGGCAAGACCTGACCAAGCCGGTGTACGCCGGCAAGATCGTCATGCCGAACCCGGCGTCCTCGGGCACGGGTTTCCTGGATGTCAGCGCCTGGTTGCAGATCTTTGGAGAAGACAAGGGTTGGGCCTATATGGACGCCTTGCACAAGAACATCGGGTCGTACACGCACTCGGGCTCGAAGCCTTGCAACATGGCGGCCGCCGGCGAATTCCCGATCGGCGTGTCGTTCGACTATCGCGCAGCCAAGCTGAAGGCCGACGGTGCGCCGGTTGAAGCCGTGTTCCCGTCGGAAGGCCTGGGCTGGGAAGTCGAAGCCACCGCCATCATGAAGGGCACCAAGAACCTGGACGCGGCCCGCAAGCTGGCTGACTTCTCGGCCAGCCGTGAAGCCAACGAACTGTACAAGGCCAACTTCGCGGTGCTGGCGATTCCGTCCATCGCGACGGTCAACCCGAACCTGCCGGCTGACCTGACCAAGCGCATGATCAAGAACGATTTCGTGTGGGCCGCGACCCACCGCGAACGCATCATCGCCGAGTGGACGCGCCGCTACGACGGCAAGTCGGAACCCAAGAAGAAGTAAGGCGCGGCCCGCGATGAAAACATACGACGTAATCGTGGTGGGCGCGGGCATGCTTGGCATCGCGCACGCCTGGGCGGCCGCCAAGCGCGGCCTGTCGGTGGCGGTGATCGAACGCAGCCGCCAGGCGCATGGCGCCACCATCCGCAACTTCGGCCAGGTCATTGTGACCGGCCAGGCGCCCGGCATGATGCTGTCGCATGCCCAGCAGGCGCGCGAGCTGTGGTTGGATCTGGCCGCCAAGGCGGGCTTTCATGTGCGGGCCAACGGCGCGCTGGTGCTGGCGCGAAATATCGACGAGGCCAGTGTGTTGCAGGAATTTGCGGACACGCGCTTGATGCAGGAAGGCTACCGTGCCGAGCTGCTGTCGGCGCGCCAGGTGGCCGGCCTGTATGGCGGTCAGTTGGCGCACCACTGCCTGGCGCTGCGCGGGCATGACGACCTGCAAATCTACTCGCGCGATGCCCTACCGGCCATCACGCGATACCTGGCCGAGTCGCTGGGGGTGACGTTCATCACCGGCACCCTGGCGCGCGCGGTCGAAAACGGGGGGGTGGGTACCACCGCCGGCGAGTTCCAGGGCAGGCATGTGTTTGTGTGTCCCGGCCATGATTACCTGACGCTGCTGCCCGAACGCTTCGCGCCGATGAACCTGGAAGTTACGCGCCTGCAAATGCTGCGCGCGGCGTTCGAGACGAACCCCATTGCCCTGGACCGCCCGGTGTTGACCGGCTTGTCCTGCGTGCACTACGGCGCCTTCTCGGACCTGCCCACGGCGCATGCGCTGCGCCAGCTCATCCAGGAACGCACGCCGATGCTGCTGGAAAACGGCATACACCTGTTGATCAGCCCCACGCCCAACGGTGAACTGATCATCGGTGATTCGCATCGTTATGGCACGGACGCGTTCCCGTTCAACGACGAAGCGGTCGACAACACGATGCTGGATCTGGCCTCGCAGGCGCTGGGTGCGCGCCTGCGTGTGCTTGAGCGCTGGCAGGGCGTTTACGGCGCGCACGGACCGGCGCCGTTTTCGGTGATGCCGGTGGATGCGGCCACCACCGTTGCAGTCATGCATTCAGGCGTGGGCATGACGGTGGGTCTGGCCATCGGCGAACGCACCGTGACCAAGGTATTGGGGCACTGATGGCCCTGGTCGGATGACGGTCGGGCGGTTGGGCCGTGATCCGATTGCTTGAGACAAAAGAAAAGGGCCTTGCGTTGTGTGACGCAAAGCCCTTTTTGTATGGCTTGTATGGTCCGTATGGCAAAAGCCAGGGGGCCTACAGGTCTACAGGTACCCAGGTCTACAGGTCCTGCATGATCCGGCGATACCATTCGTGGAAGTGTTGCATGCCGTCTTCCATGGGCGATTGATAAGGGCCGGCTTCGTTCACGCCGCGCAACATCAGCGCCTTGCGGCCCGCGTCCATGCGTTCGGCGATCTCGTCGTCTTCAATGGCCGTTTCCATGTACGCCGCACGCTGGGCTTCGACGAATTCGCGTTCAAACGCCGAGATTTCCTCGGGGTAGTAGAACTCGACGACGTTCACCGTTTCCTGCGGGCTCTTCGGGTATAGCGTGGACAGCACCAGCACGTGCGGATAGAGCTCGATCATGTGGGTCGGAAAGTACGTGACCCAGACCGCGCCGAAATCCGGAGCGTCGCCTTCGCGGAACGACAACAGGCGGTCGTGCCATTGCTTGTACACATCCGAACCCGGCTGCGCCAACGCGTTGTGCACGCCCACTTTTTGAAGGCTGTACCAGTCGTTGAATTCCCAGGTCAGGTCGTCGCAGGTGACGAAGCGGCCCAGGCCCGGGTGGAACGGGCCAACGTGGTAGTCCTCAAGGTAGACCTCGATGAAGGTCTTCCAGTTGTAGTTGCACTGATGCACCTCGACGTGGTCCAGCACGTAGTCGCCGAAGTTGAATTCCGGGCGCGAGAACAGCGGCGCCATGTCGGCGGCCGGATCGCGCGGGCCTTCGAACAGCAAACCGTGGCAATCGCGCAGGCGGAACTTCTGCAAGTTCATGCAGGGCGTGGTGTCGAACTGAGGCGCGCCCAACAACTCGCCTTGGTTGTTGTACGTCCAGCGGTGCAGGGGGCAAACGATGTTGCCACCGGTTGCCTTCAGGTTTCCGTGCGTATTGCAGTTGCCGGCCACATTGCCGGCCTCGCCGCCCAGCATCAAAGCCTGGCGGTGGCGGCAGACATTTGAGATGAGTTCAACGCCTTGCTGGTTGCGAACCAGCACGCGTCCCCCGCTTTCCTGTACCAACGACCGCCAATCCCCGATTTCGGGCACCAATTTCTGATGGCCGACGTATTGCGAGGATTGCTTGAAAATGAGTTCTTGCTCGCGGGCAAAGAGGGCTTCGTCAAAATATGCACTGACGGGTAGCTGGGTGCGAGCTGGCACGACATGTGCCATCCGACCGATGTCGGTCATGATTCCCTCCGCTCGGATAAAAAAGCCAGGACGGTTTGAGCTCTGCCAAGCGCTTTTGTTCAAGCCCAGCAGTTTCAAGGATCCGATTCGAAAGCCGAAAACCGAAAGCCGCTTCGAAAAACGATCTGAAAAACTGCTTGGAGCTCAACCGTGAGCTTGGCTACGTACGTGCTGGCGCGAAGAAAAATCGGTGTCTGGCCGATCAAATAAGCCGTGAATTGTACCCCAAGGGCCTCCCTCCCGCCCGGGAAGATGGACGGGCCTAAATCCAGCGTTGGCGGGGCCTGCCGGCCCTGTCCCATCGTCGATTAACCCTTCACGGCGTAGGTCTTTCAGACGAGCTTGCGCGTGGCCGGATGACGCCTTAACAGCCAGCTGCTGGCTGCCGACAGCGCGAACACGGCAACGGTCAGCAAGGGCACTGCCCAGGCGTCGCGCGGGTTGCCGGAGATGGCGCCGGCCCGGCGTGCCACGTCCAGGAACACGGGATGGATCAGGTACACGCCGAAGGTCAAGGGCGCCAGGGCGGATAGCCGCGGTAGCCAGGGCGAAGACACGATCCACTGGAAGGCTGCCAGCGACATGAAGGGCACCGTCAGGCTGAAGTAATCATAAAAGTACGTGTCCAGCGCATGGCCGTCGGACATCACGGTGACGCCAAGCGCCGTTGCCGCTACGCTGCCCGCAAGTATCAGGCCCGGCCGGGGAATGCGCAGGTCGCCATCGAAAATCAATCGGCCCGCCACGAAATAACCCAGATACGGCAGGAACCAGGTCAGGAAGAATCCGTGCGGGGCGCCCAGCGCGCGGCGGTACAGCGCATCCAGGATGGCCACGCCCAGAATGCCCACCACCCACAGCGACCGGCCGCGCGGCGTGCTGCGTGCGTACAGCAGGCGGGCCAGCGGGGCAAACAAGTACAGCCCCACGATCATGTACAGGTACCACAGGTGGTAATAGGGTTCGCCTTGCGCAACCTTGCGTGGCCAGAACGAAAAGTCCACCCGGCCGTCGTCCCACCAGTCCAGGCCGGTGCGCCAGGCCAGATAGAACAGGGTCCAGAAGAGCAGCGGCGCGCAGATGCGCGCCATGCGGCGGCTGTAAAACTTGCGGGCGTCTTGGGGCTTGTTCGGATCTAGCAGCAGGGCGCCGCTGACCATGACGAAAACGGGCACGCACCAGCGCGCCGCCGAGTCATACAGATTGGCGGCCAGCCACGCGCCGCCGCCATACGCGGCAGGGTCGCTGACAATCAAGGCCGCGCTATGCAGCAGGACGACGGCTACGGCCGCCAGCCAGCGGGCGGCGTCCAGTCGGGCATAACGGTCTTCGGGGGTTTGCATCGGGCTCCCGCTGGTGTTTTCGCTTTTTCACCATAGCAGTCGGTCCCATGCCCTTCTGTATCCAGCGGTTAGGCAAGGCATGAAAAACCGACAGGACCCGGCCGGGTGCTGTCGGTGCAATGGGGCCGGGCCCGTGGCCCGGCAAGCTTTGGCGGCCGGGTCCGCGCGCCAACGATTTGTCACGAAAACCGGAGACGGCGGGCCGGCCGCATCAGGGCATTGCCGCGTTACTGCAAGACGATGTTGGCCTGCTTGATCAACTGCGAGACGATGGGTTGTTCGGTCTTGATCTGCTTGTCCAGCTCGGCCGCCGTGCCGGAACGCGGGTCGATGCCCATGTCCAGCAGGCGCTTTTTCACGGCGTCGTCCTTCAGGGTCTCGGTCAGGGCGGCTTGCAGCTTTTCAAGCACCGGCGCGGGCGTGCCCTTGGGCGCCACGAAGCTGAACCACGCCGTCATGTCGAAGGCGGGGTAGCCTTCTTCGGCCAGCGTTTGGAGCTTGGGCAGCGTCGCCAGGCGCGACGGGCTGGTGATGGCAAACACCTTGACCTTGCCCGCGTCCGCCTGCGGCATGCCGGTGGCGACCATGTCAAAGAACAAATCCACGTCGCCGCTGATCAGCGCGGGCAGCGCTTGGGTCGCCCCCTTGAACGGCACGTGCAGGATGTCGATGCCGGCGCGTTCCTTGAACAGTTCACCCGCCAGATGGGACGAGGTGCCGGGGCCGAACGTGGCGAACGTCAGCTTGCCGGGGTTCTGCTTGGCATAGGCCACGACGTCCTGCGTGCTGTTGAACGGGCGCTTGGGGCTGGACAGCAGCACCAGGGGGCCCACGCCCACCATGCCGATACGGGCGAAACCGTCCGGGTCGTAGGGCAGTTCCTTATACAGATAGCGGTTCGTGACCAGCGTGGAATTGGTGGCCATCAGGATGGTGTAGCCGTCCGGCTGCTCGCGCGACACGTAGGCCGCGCCGATGGACGTGCCGGCGCCTGCCTTGTTTTCCACGATCATCGGTTGGCCCAGCGTCTTGGCCATGCGTTCGGCCAGGATGCGGGTCAGCACGTCGGTGGCGCCACCGGCCGGGAAGGGCGAGATGACCTTGATCGGGCGGGTCGGGTAGGTCTCGGCCTGAGCGCCCAGCGCGGCAGCGCTGAGCAGGACGGTGGCCAGCAGTTTGAGGCTCGTGCGAATCATGTTTTCCCCTTGAAATCGCGTGCATGAGTGGATCGCCGGGCCTGGCTTGGCCGCCGCGTCGCGTTGCGCCGCGCGGTGGCTTGCCAGGTCTCCTTGGATGTTTTAAATTCCGTGTACTGGAATTTGGTTTTGTCGTTCGAAATAAACTATAAAAACGAAGCGAATAGAAATGCAATCTTTTTCTGACTCCAAGCGCGTCGTGCACGCCGCCGTCAAACCGGACGAAACGCTCGAACTGAGCCAGCCGGCACGCCGCAAGCGCACGGCCGGCGTGGGCGAGGGCGCCAATTCGCCCGACTTCATTACCGCCCTGGCGCGGGGTCTGGACGTGTTGCGCTGCTTTCGCCATGGCGTGACGGCGCTGGGCAACCTGGACCTGGCGCGCCTGACCGGCCTGCCCAAGCCGACCATCAGCCGCATCACCTACACGCTGACCGAACTGGGCTACCTGCGCTATCACCCCGACACCGGCAAGTATTCGCCCGGCTATGGCGTGCTGGCGCTGGGTTTCGGCCTGTTGGCCGGGCTGGAAGTGCGCGAACTGGCCAAGGCGTCAATGACCGAACTGGCGCGCGACACCGGCGGTGCCGTGGCCTTGGGCGCGTTCGATGGCGACGCGATGACCTACGTTGAAGCCATTCACGGGTCGTCGGCGCTGTATCTGCGGTTGCCCGTGGGCTATCGCGCCAGCCTGGACAGCGCCATGGGCCGGGCCTATCTGGCCAGCTTGCCCCACACCGCTTGTCAGGAAGTGATGGCGCGGCTGGGCCCGGTGGCTCCGCCGGTGGCCGCCATTGACCGCGCCCGCGCCGAATTGCAGGAATTCGGCTGCTGCTTCGCGCTGGGTGAATGGCAATCCGGCATCAATGCCGTTGCCGTGCCCTTTACCTCGATCACCGGCGAAGGCGTCTTCGTGATGAGCTGCGGCGGGCCATTGAGCCTCTTGCCCGAACCGGACCTGAGGTCTCGCGTAGGCCCGGCATTACGGGCCGCGATTGCGGGACTGGCGGGGGCGCCGGCCTGATCCTCGCGGCGCATCCGGGTCCGCGTTGGCTATCTCGTACAATTCACAAATTGATCCACCCCTAGCGCCCTCGGAGACCCGTTTGGCCAACCCCACACAAGCCGATCCGCAGATCGATGACCGTCCCTTGCCCCAGGATTTTGAAACGGCCCTGGCCGAATTGGAATCGTTGGTTGCGGCCATGGAAGACGGCTCGTTGCCGCTTGAGCAGTCGCTGGCTGCCTACCGGCGCGGCGTGGCGTTGACGCGGGTCTGCCAGGAACGCTTGGCGCAGGCGGAACAGCAGGTCAAGGTATTGGAAGGCGACTTGCTGCGCCCGCTGGACCCGGCGGCGCTGGATGACGAATAAGAAACCGATGAAGACCACTCAACTCCCCTTCGCGGAGTGGTTGCAGGGGCGCGTGCGGCACGTTGAAGACGTCCTGGACGACCTGATGCCGCCCGCGGATGTGCTGCCTGTCCGCCTGCATGAAGCCATGCGTTACGCCGTGCTGGGCGGTGGCAAGCGCGTACGCGCCGCCATGGTCTACGCCGCCGGGCAGGCCTGCCCGGTCAGCGGCAGTGTGCTGGCCATCGAGGCCTCGCTGGACCGCGCGGCCGCCGCTGTCGAATTGATCCACGCTTATTCGCTGGTGCATGACGATCTGCCATGCATGGACGACGACACCTTGCGTCGTGGCCGGCCCACTACCCACGTGCAGTTCGACGAAGCCACCGCCATGCTGGCCGGCGACGCCTTGCAGCCGCTGGCGTTCGACCTGCTGGCATCCATGCCGATCGCGCCCGCGCTGATCGTGCAGGCGACGCAGTCGCTGGCGCGCGCCGCCGGCAGCCAGGGCATGGCGGGCGGCCAGGCCATCGACCTGCTCAGCGTCGGCCATTCGCTGTCGCGCGATGAACTCCAGACCATGCACAGCATGAAGACAGGCGCCATGCTTGCGTGCAGCGTGGCGCTTGGCGGCATCGTGGCGGGCGCAAGCTCGGCCTCGCGCCAGGCGCTGGACGCCTACGCGCAGGCCATGGGCTTGGCGTTCCAGGTGGTGGACGATATTCTGGACGTTACCGCCGACACGGCCAGCCTGGGCAAGACGCCCGGCAAGGACGCGGCGGAAAACAAGCCGACGTACGTGTCGCTACTGGGCCTGTCCGAGGCGCGCGAGTTCGCCGAGGAATTGCGTGTGGCCGCGCTGGCGGCGCTTGAACCCCTGGGCGATGCCGGTTTGCGCCTGGCGCAATTGGCCGACTTCATCGTCCTTCGAGACCGCTGATCCGTGACAAGCCCGGCCTGAGTCCAGGTCGGGTCAACGAACCCCAAAAAAGCATGACGACTGATTTATTGGACCGCATTCAATCCCCGGCAGACCTCAAGCGCCTGGATCGTCGCGAGCTGAAAAAGCTTGCCGACGAACTGCGCGGCTTCGTGCTGGAGTCGGTATCCAAAACGGGCGGGCACCTGTCGTCCAACCTGGGCACGGTCGAGCTCACGCTAGCCCTGCATCAGGTGTTCGACACGCCGCATGACCGCATCGTCTGGGACGTGGGCCACCAGTCCTACCCGCACAAGATCCTGACCGGCCGCCGCGCCGGCATGGCGCAGCTGCGGCAACAGGGCGGCATTTCCGGCTTTCCCAAGCGCAGCGAATCCGAATACGACGCCTTCGGCACGGCACACTCGTCCACGTCGATCTCGGCGGCGCTGGGCATGGCGGTGGCCTCGCGCAATGCCGGCGTGCAGCGCCAGCACATCGCCATCATCGGCGACGGCGCCATGTCGGCGGGCATGGCATTCGAAGCCATGAACAATGCAGGCGTCACCCCCAACATCAACCTGCTGGTGATCCTGAACGACAACGATATGTCGATCTCGCCGCCGGTGGGAGCGCTGAACCGCTACCTGGCGCGCCTGATGTCGGGCCGCTTCTACGCCACTGCCAAGAACGTGGGCCGCGCCGTCTTGCAGCACGTGCCGCCCGTGCTGGAACTGGCGCGCCGTTTTGAAGAGCACGCCAAGGGCATGGTCACGCCGGCCACGTTGTTCGAGGAATTCGGCTTCAATTACGTCGGCCCCATCGACGGCCATGACCTGGACGCGCTGGTGCCCACCTTGCAGAACCTGAAGGCGCTGCAAGGGCTGCAATTCCTGCACGTGGTCACCAAGAAAGGGCAGGGCTACAAGCTGGCCGAAGCGGACCCGGTGCTTTATCACGGCCCGGGCAAGTTCGATCCCGCCGTCGGTATCCTGCAATCGAAGGCGCCGGGCAAGCGCACGTTCACGCAGGTGTTCGGGCAGTGGCTGTGCGACACGGCCGAGCAGGACACGCGTCTGGTCGCGATCACCCCGGCCATGCGCGAAGGCAGCGGCCTGGTGGAATTCGAAAAGCGCTTTCCGCTGCGTTATTTCGACGTGGGCATCGCCGAACAGCACGCCGTGACGTTCGCGGCGGGCGTGGCCTGCGAAGGGCAAAAGCCCGTTGTGGCCATCTACTCGACCTTTATGCAACGCGGCTACGACCAGTTCATCCACGACGTGGCGCTGCAAAATCTGGACGTGACGTTCGCGCTGGACCGCGCCGGCATCGTGGGCGCGGACGGCGCCACCCACGCGGGCAATTACGACACGGCATTCCTGCGTTGCGTGCCCAATATGGTGGTGGCCACGCCGTCCGACGAAAGCGAAACGCGCTTGCTGCTGTCGACCTGTTATCAGCATCCCGGCCCGGCGTCCGTGCGCTATCCGCGCGGCGCGGGTTGCGGCGCGGTCGAAGCCCCTGGCCTGGATACGGTGGAACTGGGCCGTGGCGTGGTGCGGCGCGAGGGCAAGAAAATCGCCATCCTGGGTTTCGGCACGCTGGTGCAAGCCGCGTTGGCCGCGGCCGGCAAGTTGGACGCCACGGTTGCCGACATGCGCTTCGTCAAGCCGATCGACAAGGCGCTGATCCTGGACTTGGCCGGCCGCCACGATGCGTTGGTCACGATCGAGGACGCCTCCATCATGGGCGGCGCGGGCAGTGCGGTGCTGGAAGTGTTGAGCGCCGAGGGCGTGCAGATTCCGGTGCTGCAACTGGGCTTGCCGGACGTTTTCATCGACCATGGCGAACAATCGGCCCTGCTGGCCGGCATCGGTCTGGATGCCGCCGGTATCGAGCAGTCGATCCGTAACCGCTACGCCGATCTGCTCGCCGAAGATTAAGCCGGTTGCACTTAGCCGGCCTCACTTAGCCGGCCTCACTTAGCCGGCTTCACTTCGCCGGTTTCACTTCGCCGGCTTAACTTCGCCGGCTTCGGCCCTGCCGGTGGTTGACCCAGCCGGCGGTCGACCCGGCCGTCCCTTCGGGCAACGGCCTCGCCATTGCCCAAAATCTGGAACACACTGTTCCGCCGTCACCGACCTACCCGTAGAAGGGTTTTCCCAGGCGTAGGCAAGGCTTTCGGCGATAATGGCCCCCTCTTCAAGTTTCCTAGGCGCGTCCGCAAGCGATCGATCGCCTAGACAGGTACGCTGACATGAATTCTCCGATCGACCCCGCCCTGGTGATGCCCGATGTTCAAAGTTCGGCTGACACCCGGCACATCCCGATTCAGCGCGTGGGCATTCGTGGCGTGCGCCATCCCATGCTGGTTGAAGGCGGTGATGGGGCGCCGCAGGGCACCGTCGCCAACTGGACGCTGACCGTGGCGCTGCCCCCCGAAGAAAAAGGGACGCACATGTCCCGCTTTGTGGCGCTGCTGGAAAAATACCGCAGCACGCCCATGACGCCGGCCCGCTTCCGCGCCATGGCGGCCGACATGCTGCCGTTGCTGCACGCCGAAAGCGGCGACATCACCGCCGCCTTCCCGTATTTCATCAATAAGTCGGCCCCCATTTCGGGCGTGCAAAGCCTGCTGGACTACGAAGTTCAGTGGATCGCGCGCGCCAAGGGTGACGCGGTCGAATTCGAGCTGGTCGTCCAGGTGCCGGTGACCAGCTTGTGCCCGTGTTCGAAGGCCATCTCGGAATACGGCGCGCACAACCAACGTTCGCACGTGACGGTGTCTGCCATTCTTGGCGACGACATCAGCATGGACGGCGTGATCCGCCTGATCGAAGAAGAAGGCTCGTGCGAACTGTGGGGCCTGCTCAAGCGGCCCGACGAAAAGTACGTGACCGAACGCGCCTACGACAATCCCAAGTTTGTCGAAGACCTGGTGCGGGACGTGGCCGCGCGCCTGACGGCGCACCCCGGCATCGCGCGTTACCGGGTAGAAGCCGAGAACTTCGAATCGATTCACAACCACTCGGCCTACGCCGTCGTGGAAGGCTGAAACCACCGTGAATCATCCGGCGGCCACCGACTGGCCGCTTATCGCAAGGCTGCAAGCCTGGGAATCGCGGCTGGCCAATAACCTGGCCGGCCGCGGCCGTTTGGGCGTGGCGCTTTACGAGTTTTTCCGCTTTGGCATCAAGCAAGCCTGGGCCTGCCTGTTCGGCGGGCTGATGTGCGCGCTGCTGCTGGGCACGCACTGGTGGTACCCCAAGGATGCGCTGCTGGCGCGCTACGATTTCCTGACGCTGGCGGCGCTGGGCATCCAGGCCGTCTTGCTGGCGCTGCGCATGGAAACCTGGAGCGAAGCCCGCGTGATCCTGATGTTCCATGTGGTGGGCACGGGCATGGAAATCTTCAAGACCGCGGCGGGGTCCTGGATCTACCCCGAGGCCAGCGTGCTACGCATTGGCGGTGTGCCGCTGTTTACCGGCTTTATGTATGCGGCAGTGGGCAGTTATCTGGCGCGCGTTTGGCGGCTGTTCGATTTCCGCTTTCGCGCGCATCCTCCGCTGATGGCCACCGTGGCCTTGTCGGTGATGATCTACGTAAACTTCTTTTCGCACCATTTCGTCATGGATTTCCGGTGGTTGCTGTTTGCGCTGACCGCCGTGCTGTTTGCCCGCACCTGGGTGTATTTCCGCATTTGGCGCGTCTACCGCCGCATGCCGCTGTTGCTGGGTTTCGTGCTGGTGGCCTTGTTCATCTGGTTTGCCGAGAACATCGGCACCTTTGCCAACGCCTGGCGCTATCCAAACCAATCGCACGCGTGGCAGTGGGTGTCCATCGCCAAGCTGGGGTCGTGGTTCCTGTTGATGATCATCAGTTACGTGATGGTCAGCGTGGTTAACCGGCCCAGGGAAATCGCTGTTGCCAATCTGCCGCAAGCGGCGGGGCAGGGCGGCGAAAAAGCCCCGTCCCTGATTTCCTGACGCGCCAGGCGCTTGCGAAGCAATCTTCAATCGGTAATAATCGAGGGCTTTCTTGCTCGACCGCCCATGGTTTTTGGGTAGCGGGCTGCCCCTTGCGGGACTGATGTCTTTTGTGAACCACCACACAACCACCCATGATGGAAAGCGCGGGTGCAAGACGCCAGGCCGGCAAGACATCCTCAAGGAGTTTTACTCATGCGTCACTACGAAGTAGTGTTTATCGTTCACCCCGACCAAAGCGAGCAAGTGCCCGCCATGGTCGAACGCTACCAAGCGCTGGTTACGGGCCAAGGCGGCTCGGTTCACCGCCTGGAAGACTGGGGTCGCCGCCAACTGGCCTACCCGATCCAGAAGCTCGTCAAGGCTCATTACGTCTGCCTGAACATCGAGTGCGGCCAAGCCACGCTGGATGAGCTGGAACACTCGTTCCGCTACAACGACGCCGTTCTGCGCCACCTGGTCATCAAGACCAAGAAGGCCCAGACCACGCCCTCGATCATGATGAAGTCGGTCGAGCGTGAAGAAGCCCGTAAGGCTTCGGCTGAGGCTGTCGCGGTTCAGCCCGAATAAGCAGGGCTCACGCAGAGCTCAACTTATGAAGTCCCCTTGGTGCCTGGCAGGATGAATCAGCTGGAACTTAGCGCGCGCGTTCTCGAATGCGAGCCTTTGCGCCACACTCCCGCCGGCCTGCCCGCACTGGAAATGGTGCTGGCACACGAGTCCGAAGTTATCGAAGCCGGCCATCCGCGCCGTGTTGAATTGACGATTACGGCCGTGGCACTGGGCGATCTGGCGTTGCTGTTGAAGAACACCGCGTTAGGGTCTGAATTGCTGGTGCAGGGGTTTTTGGCTCCCGCCCGCAAGGACTCGGTGAAGATCAAGCTGCATTTGCAGCAGGCACGCAAGATCAGCGGTAGCGCAGGACGCGATCCGCAGGTGGCTTGAACAGGTTGAGCAAAGGGTGCGAGAGCGCCTTCTGAATACGGATAGGTTATGGGGAGCTGGGCCCGGTTTCTAAAAACCCCGGGTAAAACCCGCCCCCTCAAACATAGAGGCACATATCATGGCTTTCTTCGGAAAACGCAAAGAAAAACGCAAATTCACGCAGCAGAACCCGCTTTTCAAGCGTCGTAAGTTCTGCCGCTTTACCGCAGCCGGCGTCGAAGAGATCGACTACAAGGATCTGGACACCCTGCGCGACTTCGTGCAAGAAAACGGCAAGATCATCCCGGCTCGCCTGACCGGCACCAAGGCAATCTACCAGCGCCAGCTGGACACGGCCATCAAGCGCGCGCGCTTCCTGGCTCTGTTGCCTTACACCGACAACCACAACTAATCCGGGGCACTGAAAATGCAAGTTATTCTGCTCGAAAAAGTCGTCAACCTGGGCAACCTGGGTGAAGTCGTTCGCGTGCGTGACGGTTACGCCCGCAACTTCCTGATCCCCCAGCGCAAGGCCCGTCGTGCTACCGACGCCGCCCTGAAGGAATTCGAAGCTCGCCGCGCCGAACTCGAAAAGGCCCAGGCTGAAAAGCTGGCCGCCGCCCAAGCGCTGGGCGAGCGCATCGCCGGCTACCAGCTGAAGATCGCTCAGAAGGCCGGTGTTGACGGCCGTCTGTTCGGCTCGGTCACCAATGCCGACATCGCCGAAGCCCTGAAGAAGGCCGGTTTCGAAGGCGTTGAAAAGGCGCAAGTGCGTCTGCCCAACGGCCAGCTGAAGTCGGTTGGCGAGTTCCCGATCCAGGTCGCCCTGCACGCCGACGTTGTCGTCGACGTCACGGTCCTGGTGGAAGGCGAACTGTCCTAAGCCGTACCCGCGGTAAAAAGAAGCCGGCCCGCGCGCCGGCTTTTTTTCTTTTTGACCGGCCGTCGTTGCGTTCCGCCTTGGCGGCATCACGCATCGCCTCGCCATCTTGCCCAGCTCAGAGGACCTCTTGACCCACCCGCCCGTCCATCACAACGCGCCGCCCGGCCTGCGCGCCTGGCTCGACAGTGTCGACGCCTTGCGTGAACCTTCGGTGCGTGACGTGACGATCGATGGCGTGCGCTGCATCGTCAAGCGCCGGCGGCCCGGCTTCGGGCGTGGCGTCAGCTATGCGCTGCGCTATGTGCGCGCCTTTCTGCTGGGCGTGGGCTGCAAGCTGTTCCTGGGTGAATTTCCGCGCCCGGGCGTGTTGCTGCGCAATGGCTTGACCCACGAAGCCCAGCGCCTGTCGATGTTGCTGGAGGCCGGATGCCGTGTGCCGGAAGTGTGGTGGCAGGAGCATGGCCTGTTGGTGCTGGAGTACGTGGGCGACGACCTGGCTGATCTGATTCGCAACGAAGACGCTACCTCGCAGCTGTGGCTGACCCGTGCGGCCGCCGCAGATCTGGCCGCCTTCCACGCGCGTGGCATGTGGCACGGCGGCGCGCAAATCCGTAACGTCACCTTGCAGGACGGGGAGCTGTGGCGCATCGACTTCGAAGAGAATATCGGGTCGACGCTGTCGCGTCCGCTGGCGCAGGCGTACGACCTTTTCCAGATGTTGTCCTCGCTGGTGTCTTTGCGTAAATTGCCCGATGACGTCGCCGTCACGCTGGGTAAACTGGCGCTCGACGTGTACCTGGACAGCAATCCCGATGCCGCCGTCAAAGCGCGCCTGACCCGTCTGGCGCGCATTCTTTGCAGCGTCGCGGCGCCTTTGCGTCCCTTGTTGCGGCGCCTTCCGTCGCGCGATGTGCAAGGGTTTTTTCGCGTTGCGGACATCCTGCAGCCGTTACTATTGAAGTCATGAACACACCTGCCGATCCCCAGCTTGAATACCTGCGAGTTCCCCCCCATTCCATCGAGGCGGAGCAGTCGGTTCTGGGCGGCCTGCTGCTGGACAACACCGCGTGGGACCGCATCGCCGACGTGCTGGTCGAAGAAGATTTTTATCGCCACGACCACCGCCTGATCTGGCACCACATCGCCCGGCTGATCGGCCTGGCGCGTCCGGCCGACGTCATCACCGTCAATGAATCGCTGATCAGCGCCGGCAAGGCCGAGGACTCGGGCGGCCTGGCATACCTGAATGCGCTGGCGCACAACACGCCGTCGGCCGCCAACATCCGCCGCTACGCCGAAATCGTGCGCGAGCGCGCCATGCTGCGCAAGCTGGTGTCCATCGCCGACGAGATCTCGTCGGCCGCCCTGAACCCGCAGGGCAAGGAAGCGCGCCAGCTGCTGGACGAAGCCGAATCCAAGGTGTTCAAGATCGCCCAGGAAGGCTCGCGCGGTGCCGCGGGCTTCCAGGAAATCCAGCCGCTGCTGACCCAGGTGGTCGAACGTATCGACGAGCTCTACCACCGCGAAGGCAGCTCGGACGTGACCGGCGTGCCCACCGGCTTTACCGACCTGGACAAGATGACGTCCGGCATGCAGGGCGGCGACCTCATCATCGTGGCCGGCCGCCCTTCCATGGGCAAGACCTCGTTCTCGATGAACATCGGCGAACACGTTGCGATTGAGCAGGGCCTGCCCGTGGCGGTGTTTTCCATGGAAATGGGCGCCGTGCAGCTGGCGATGCGTATGCTGGGTTCGGTCGGTTTGCTGGACCAGCATCGCATGCGTACCGGCAAGCTGATCGCCGACGACTGGCCGCGTGTGACCCACGCCGTGCAGCTGATGCAGGACGCGCAGGTCTACATCGATGAAACGCCCGCGCTGAGCCCCATGGAAGTGCGCGCGCGTACCCGCCGCCTGGCGCGCCAATGCGGCCAGCTTGGGCTCATCATTATCGACTACCTGCAACTGATGTCGGGTAACGGCTCGGGCGAAAACCGCGCGACCGAAGTGTCGGAAATCAGCCGTTCGCTGAAGGGCCTGGCCAAGGAACTGAACTGCCCGCTGATTGCGCTGTCGCAGCTGAACCGAAGCCTGGAACAACGCCCCAACAAGCGCCCCGTGATGAGTGACCTGCGCGAATCCGGCGCTATCGAACAGGATGCCGACGTGATCCTGTTCATCTATCGAGACGAAGTCTACAACCCGGACTCGCCGGACAAGGGCACGGCCGAGATCATCATCGGCAAGCAGCGTAACGGCCCTATCGGCACGGTGCGGCTGACCTTCCAGGGTTCCAGCACGCGCTTCCTGAACTTCTCGGGTGCACAGCCACGCGACATGTACTGACCGCCATCGCCGCAGTCGCCGCCTTGGCTCCAAAAAAAAACCGCGCCCCGTATTAAGGGGCGCGGTTTTTTTTTATGTCTGGACGGTAGATCAATCGCGGCGATCAGCCTTCAATTTCAGGACGCTTGCCATAGCGCGCGGCCAACACGCCGCACACCATCAGCTGGATCTGGTGGAACAGCATCAAGGGCAGCACGATCGCGCCCACGGCGTGGCCGGCGAACAGCACCTGCGCCATCGGAATGCCGCTGGCCAGGCTCTTTTTCGAACCGCAGAAGAGCAGCGTGATGCGGTCTTCGACGTTGAAGCCGAACATCTTGCCGGCCAGCGCCGACAGGCCCAGCGCAAGTGCCAGGATGACCGCGCAGCAGACCACCAGGCCCACCAGCGCGGGGATGGGCGTGGTGCTCCACAAGCCTTCGTTGATGGCTTCGGAAAAGGCGGTGTACACCACCAGCAGGATCGAGCCCTGGTCAACGAACTTCAGCATGGCTTTGTGCTTGTGCACCCATGCGCCGATCCAGCGGCGTGCGAGCTGGCCCAGCACGAAGGGCAGCAGCAGTTGCAGCATGATCTTGCCGACCGCGTCGAACGAAATCGGCGCGCTGCCCGCGTTGGCCACCACCGTGCCCACCAGCAGCGGCGTCAGGAAGATGCCCAGCAGGCTGGAGGCGGATGCGCTGCACACGGCGGCGGGCACGTTGCCGCGCGCCATCGACGTGAAGGCGATGGCCGATTGCACCGTGGCCGGCAGGCAGCACAGGAACAGGATGCCCAGGTACAGCTCGGGCGTGACCAAGGGTTCCAGCACCGGCTTGAGCGCCAGGCCCAGCAAGGGAAACATCAGGAACGTGGCCGAGAAAATCGTAAGGTGCAGCTTCCAGTGCGTCAGGCCGGCGATGATGGCCTCGCGGGACAGGCGGGCGCCGTGCAGGAAGAACAGCAGACCAACCGCGATGTTTGTGATCCAGCCAAATACCACCACGCCTTGCCCGTGCGCGGGCACGATGCTGGCAAGGATGACGGTGCAGATCAGGTAGAGAGTGAAGCGGTCGGGCAGAAGGCGGACAAGGCGTGACATGGACGAATAGAGAGGAGCAGACGAAAAGCGGGAACAACGCGCTGCGAACCAGGCGGCAAGCCAAGCGGAAAACCCCGCGGCGAATCAAGCCTGGGCAGTCGGCGGCGCATGGGAGGCGTCGGAAACGGGGCGTATTGTAGTCCCCGTCGCCGTCGCCGTCGTGCGCATCAGGGTGTCATTGCCAGCGCCAAGTCGAACGCGGCTACCAGCGAGGCGTGGTCGGCCACACCCCGGCCGGCGATGTCGAACGCGGTGCCGTGGTCGACGCTGGTGCGCACGAAGGGCAAGCCCACCGTGACGTTCACGCCATGGTCCAGGCCCAGGTACTTCACGGGGATCAGCCCCTGGTCGTGATACTGCGCCACGACGATGTCGAATTCGCCCCGGCGGGCACGCATGAAGATGGTGTCGCCCGGCCAGGGGCCGCTGGCGTCGATGCCTTCGGCGCGCGCGCGGGCGATTGCCGGTTCAATGATGTCGATATCTTCGCGGCCGAACTTGCCGCCTTCGCCGGCGTGCGGGTTCAGGCCCGCTACCGCCACGCGCGGCGCGCCAATGCCCATCTGGCGGCACGCGCGGTCGGCCAGCCGCATGGTGGTCAGCTCGGCGTCGGGCGTGATGCGGGCTATCACGTCTGCCAGCGCCACGTGTATGGTCACCAGCAGGACGCGCAGCTCGTCATTGGCCAGCATCATCGCGAAGTCCTGCGTGGCCGAGCGGTCGGCCAGGATTTCAGTGTGGCCGGGGTAGTCGATGCCGGCTTCATGCATGGACTTTTTGTTCAGCGGCGCGGTGACGATGGCGCGGATGCGGCCGGCCTGCGCGTCGTCAATCGCGGCGCAGACGTAGTCGTAGGCGCCGCGTCCTGCCGCTGCGCTGATCTGCCCCAGCGGCAAATCGTCGGGCAGGGCCGGGCTACAGGCGATGACATGGATGCGCCCTGCATCGGGGCCGGCCTGGGCGACATCGCCCACTTCGACAACGTCCAGGCGTGCGCCAAGCTGAGCCACCGCGCGGCGCAGCGCGCCCGCATCGCCGTACACCACGCAGGGGGCGCTCAGGCCTTGCGCGATCGCCTTGACGACGATCTCAGGGCCGATGCCGGCGGCATCGCCCATGGTGATGCCCACGGGCAATGAGGCGTTCACGATGCCTTGTCCTTGGGCGGCTCGACAACGCCGCATTCAAACGTAACCGTGGCGCGCTTGGAGCCCAGGCCCGTGGCGTGATTCGACGTGACCTTCGGTTTTTGCAGCTTGCGGCCGATGCCCTGGCAATACTGGTCGGCGCGTTGCAGCGTCTGGTTCTTCAGTTCCACCCACGTCAGCAACTGCGTGCCTGAACTATAGGTGACGCTGTAGGTGTCTTTGCCGACGGAGGTGACCTCGCTCATGCTGGAGCAGGCGGCTAGCAAGGTCAGCAGGGCGGCGGCGGGGGCAAGGCGTGCAAGCATGGGGCATCCAGAAAACGCGATATCCGCCATTACAACACCATGTCGGCCCACGAGAAAAGACGGCCGACCGGCCCAAGCAGGGTCAGGTACGTTTAGGGCGCGGCCACCGCGCTGCGGCGGTCGACCTTGCGGCTAAGGACGATGGACGTCTGCGTTTGCTTGACGCCGTCGATCAGGCCGATGCGGTCCAACAGGTCGTCCAGCTGCTCGTGCGTTTCGCAGCGCAGAAAGATCAGGTAGTCGTACGGGCCGCTGACGGACGAGACTTCTTCCACTTCCGGCATGCGTTCCAGCTCGCGGATCACGGCGGCCGGTGTCTTGGGCAGCACGCTGATGAAGCAATACGCGCGCACGGCGGCTTCTTCCAGGCGGCGCCCCAGGCGCACGCCGTAGCCCGACACGATGTGTTCGCGTTCCAGCCGCGCAATGCGCGCGACCACGGTGGTGCGGGCCAAGCCCAGCTTGCGCGCCAGGATCGCGGCGGGCTCGCGCGCATTGGCCGATAGCAGGCTGAGCAATTGCCGGTCGATGTCGTCGAGTCGTTCGTTCATGCAAAAGGCGTGCCGCAAATAGCGAAGAGCCGACGGTACAGGCGGGCGGGCGCCCGCGTCAATGCGATGACGCGTTGTTAGCCGTCCGATTCTGGCGGAATGCCGCCATGGTAGATGCGGCCATCGAATTCGAATCGGGTGATGGTTTTGTGGGCCGCGTCGAAAATGCGGTCGCGGGCGGCGTCTGTCAGGCCGTCGTGATCGGCGAAGCGGAAGCGGCAAAGGTCGATGTCGCTGTCATAGAAGACCGAATTGACGTAGCGGCTGACGTCGGCTTCATGCGCGAAGTGCGCGAATTCGCGCAGCTGTTCCATTTCGTGGAAGGCGCCGTTGCGGCTGACCAGCAGCATGCCGAATTTGCGTTCCTCGTCGGCTACCGGTTCAGGCGCGGGGGGCGCGCTGGCGGACAAGGCGTCGTCATAGTCGAAGCGGGCGCCGGTTTCGTGCATGGCGTCCAGCACGCCTTGCCACTGCGCTTCGTCCAGCGCCAGGCGCGCCATCATGAAGAACAGCCGTTGCCGGCCTAGCGCGCGCGGCTCGGGGCCACCCACGAAACTGGACCACGGCGTTGCGGCATCCAGCCCGGCCAGCTCGGCCATGCGCGCGTCACTGAATCCCAACCTGTCCTGCAAGCGCTGCAAAGATTGGGCATCTGGCGGTGCATAGTTCTGGATCGTCTTCATACGCGCGCTCCGGTGGCCCCGGGCGCCGTGGATGGCGCCCGGCTGCGTGCGCCGCGTTGCTTGAGCGGCACGCTTTATGCTAGCGCGGCCCCCGGCGCTTGCCTAGCACGCGCCAGGCGCCCATGGGCTGCCGGAGGCCATGCTAGGATTTGCGCCGATCATCAATGCCAGGAGGCTTCAGTCATGGATACTCAAGAACAAATCGCCGTTATCGTCCACACCATTTCGCACCAGGGCGGCCGCATCGACGCGCTGAATTCGACGCTGCTGTCGATGCTGCATCTGGCCAAGGCATCGCCGGGCCTGCGCGAGGCCATCGAGGCGCAACTGGAACAGAACTATTCCAGCCTGCTGGCCCGTTCCGAGAATCCCCAGTATGTGGCGGGCTTTGAAAGCGTGCGCGACATGATCATTGCCGCGTTGAAATAAGCGCTAGGGGCAAGCGGTCAGCATCTGGGTGGCGGACCGGCGTTCCGAGTCGCACCGGCGGGAAAGTTACCCACAGCTTCTGTGGACAAGCCTTGGGATAGTCCGGGCATAGATCGGCATTTGCCTTTAAATACAAAGGCTTGGATAGGGCGGTCAAAGGTGGCTCCATTTGCGCGTTTCAAGCGCGCGATTGTGTGGTGTCCACACCGCCGCCAAGCCGGGTAATATGCGGCCCCATGCGGAATCAGTATCGATTGGAACATCCGGGCAGCGCCATGTTGGCGCGTGTCTCGGAAGCGGCAAAGCTGGCGGCGTTCGACCCCGGCAAACTTTCTCCCGAAGCGCGCGAGAGCTGGGAGCGCATGGGCCATGGCTTCAAGGCGTGGCACGACTTCGACCAACGCCATCCCATCCTGCGCCGCCTGGCGCTGCTGCCGTTTATTGGCGGCTGGTACCGCAAGGCGCGCCGCCGTCACGTGCTGCGCGCCAGCGGCAGGTTTGTCTGCTGACGACGTCGCTCAACGACGGCGCCGCGCCAGCAGGTGATAGGCCAGGCCAATCAGCCCCCCAATCGCCAGCGCCACGGCCAGCTTGGTCTCTACGCCATGCAGGCGCCCCAGCAGCGATTCAATCGTCTGGCCAAACGCATAACCCACCACGCTGAAGCACACCGCCCAGATGACGGCGGCAATGGCATTGAGCACCAGAAAACGCAGCGGCGGCACGCTGGACATGCCCAGCGCCACCGGGCCGACGGTACGCAGGCCATACAGGAATCGCAGGCTCAGGATGAATCCGTGCGGGTAGCGGTCGATGGCGGCTAGCGCTCTTTCAAACGCGGGTTTTTCGCGGATGCGCCGCACAAAGCGGTGATCGCGATAGCGGCGTCCCAGAAAGAAAAGCAACTGGTCCGCGATGAACGACCCGGCAAACGCGCACAGCATCACGTAGGGCAAGTGCATCAGATGCTGGTGGGCCAGAAAGCCGGCGAACACCACCACGCTTTCGCCTTCCAGGAACGTGCCGGCCAGCACGGCCCACAGCCCGTAATCGACAATGAACTGATGCAGGGACGCGTTCATGCGGCGCCTTCGCCCACGATGCGCGCCAGGGTCAGCAACGCCCGCGAGATTTCGGGCGTGGTGCGCTGGCCGCAACTGATGCGCAGGAAGTGGTTGTAGCGCGTGCTGTTGGAAAACATGGCGCCGGGCGCGACCCGGATGCCTTGCCGCAACGCGGCTTCGAACACGTCCATGCCGGACCGGCCGTCTGGCATTTCCACCCACAGCAGCATTCCGCCTTGCGGCACGCTTAACCGGGTACCCCGCGGAAAGTGCGCGGCAATGGCTTCGGCCGTCTGGTCGCGCTGCGTTTTCAAATGTCGCCGCAGGCGTGCCAGATGGCGGTCATAGGCGCGCGACCCCAGGTATTCGGCAACGGCAATCTGTGCAAGCGGTTCATTGGGCCGGCTTTGTGCGTACTTGAGCATGGCGATGCGCGCCTTCCAGCGCCCGCCCAGCAACCAGCCCAGCCGCATGCCCGGCGCCAGGGTCTTGTGCATCGACGAACAATAGATGACGTTGCCGGTGGCGTCCCATGATTTAGCGGCTGCCAGCGGCGCGTCGTCATCGGTCAAGGCGCCGTAGGTGTCGTCTTCGATCAGCGGCACCTGCTGGCGTTCGCACAGCGCCACCAGGCGCGCCTTTTCGGCATCGGGCATGACGCAGCCCAAGGGGTTCTGGAAATTGGGCACCACAACCACGGCGCGAATATTGCCGTGCGTCTGAAACGCCAGGTCCAGCGCTTCGATGGACAGGCCATGTTGCGGGCTGGTGGGAATTTCCAGCGCGCGCATGCCCAGGCTTTCCAGGATTTGCAGCAGGCCGAAATAGGTGGGCGATTCGACGGCGATGGTGTCGCCGGGGCGTGCCACCGCGCGCAGCGCCAGGTTCAAGGCTTCGATGCAGCCGTGCGTGACGATGACGTCATCCGGCGTGGCATTGATGCCGTTGGCCAGGGCGCGGCGCGCCAGCACCGTGCGCAGTTCGGGATGGCCTTGCGGGGGCACAGGGCTGACCAGCACCTGGGGCGACACGCGCAGCGCGCGCGTCATGGCCTGCTTCAGCGCGTCCATCGGATACGCCTCGGGCACCGCCGCCGCCAGCGCAAAGTTGGCGCTGACGGGATGCGCCTCGCATTTGGCGATGAAGTCCGAGACGCGATCGTGGATGCCGACATACTGCGCGGCACCCAGCGCTTGGCGGATATCGGGCTCGCTAACGGGGGGGATGCTGTTGCGGCGCGCCTGCAAGACGAAATAGCCCGACCGGGGCCGGGCTTCGATCAAGCCGTCGTCTTCCAACCGGCGGCAGGCCTGCAAGGCAGTGGACAGGCTGACATGGTGCGTGCGCACCAGTGTGCGCACGGATGGCATGCGCTGCTCGGGCGCCAGGACGCCCGTCTGGATGGCGCGCCGGTAGTGGTTCGCCAAGCGTAGGTACAGCGGTTGTGGGTCCATGTGCCGATCATGCTCCCGGTGGTTGGACTGAAGGAAGGCACAGATTCATGAAAAGTACACCATAACAGCGGTGAAATCGAGCGTCTGCATCGGTACAGAAAGCGGCGCTGTGTGGCTGTTGCGCGAAGCAGGGCGGGCGTAGCCTGTCATTGTCCGATTGGAGAACATCATGCACGCCGACCTCGATTCCCCCACCCCCTTCCAAGCCCCCTCTCACCGCGTCGAAATCGCCTCGGGAGCCGGCCGCGCCTTCGTCCTGAAGGCGGGTGCAACGCTGGTCTGCGTGTCAGGCAGCGTGCGGGTCGAACAAGTCGCGGCGGGCGCGGAAGCCGCAGGCTGCCTGCATCTGCCGCGTTCGGTGCGCGTCAATGCCGGTGAAGCGCACGGCATGGCCGAAGGCGGGGTGGTACGCGTGACGGCGATTCAGGCCGCGGACGTGATCTGCGTGGACCCGCCCGGTCCCGTTGCCCGCTTTTTGAACACTATGGCGAGAATATTTCGCCATAAAAAGGCCAAATCCGCGAATAATCGGCTGGGTGCGCTGCACAAGATTTCATAATGGTGTATGATTCATCACATCAGACGCGGGGTGGAGCAGTCTGGCAGCTCGTCGGGCTCATAACCCGAAGGTCGTAGGTTCAAATCCTGCCCCCGCAACCAGTTTCAAGAAAAAGCCGCGATGCATATCGCGGCTTTTTTTCGTCCATGCGTTTCGTCTGCGCTTTGCGTCCGCGCCGCTGGTCTGTTCTTTTCACGTTCACTTGCCCTGGGTCAATCCTTTGTTCCAGTCCGGAGTTTCCCGGATGTGCCCGCCCGCACAGCGCCGCAACCCTGAGCTACCATGGGTCACGCGCGCTAGGTTGCCGCACAAGAGGAGGGTCCATGGGTACAGCAAAATACGATCATCCCGGATTTGTCGCCGACACAGGCGCTGAAGGCAAATACCACGTCGGCATCTGGTGCCCGCACGGCTATCCCGCTCACATCCACATTGGCCGGCCCGCCGAACGCGGTGATCCTCAAGCGCTGCTGCGCCTGCGCATTCCGGATGGCGTCTTCCAGTCCTTGCCAGATGACCCCGAAACCCTGTGCCGCCGTGCGCTGGGCCAGGCGATGGGCGCGGGCTTGCTGCGAACGGTGGCCGTGGACGGCGAATACCAGGAACTGCGTTTCGAGATGGACGCCGAGCCCTGGTCCGGGCCCATGCAAGCGGCGGGCAACGCCTGAAGGCACGGAAGTTACCCACAGCGACTGTGGACAAGCCTTGGGATAGCCTTTGCGCATGTCCGAATTGTCCAGCGATAACAAAGGCTTGGCGCCTGCGGTCAATAATTGGCCGGTGCCAGGCCTTTTTCTTTGGCCGGTAGCGGCGTTGCCCTGACTCCGCGCGCACCCGCAAGCCGCTCTGCCGCAAGCGCCATGCGACAATTCTTCCCGCATTTTGTTGTCTGCGACCCGTTCCTACTTCGCTATGTACTGTCTTCTATCTTCCCTTGCGCCCGCCACGATGAGCCGGCTGCCATGACGAACCTGCAACAGGCGGCGTCCTCCACCACGCCGCGCGTCGCGGTCATTGGCGGTGGGCCGGCGGGGCTGATGGCGGCGGAAGGGCTGGCCGCCCAGGGCTTGCAGGTCGATGTGTTTGACGCCATGCCATCCGTCGGGCGCAAGTTCCTGATGGCCGGGCGCGGCGGGCTGAATCTGACGCATAGCGAAGGCCCGAGTGCTTTCCTGGCGCGCTATGGTTCGCGCGCGGCTCACGTCGCGCCTTGGCTGCAAGCGATGGACGCCACGGCGCTGCGCGAGTGGGCGCACGCGCTTGGCATCGAGACGTTTGTCGGATCGTCGGGCCGCGTGTTTCCTCAAGAAATGAAGGCCGCGCCGTTATTGCGCGCGTGGTTGGCGCGGCTGCGTGCCGCCGGTGTGCGTTTCCACATGCGGCACCGTTGGCTGGGCTGGCCGCAAGACGAGACGATGTCTTCACAAACGCTACGCTTCGACACGCCCGACGGCGTCCAGGCGTGTGCGGCGGATGCCGTTGTGCTGGCGGTGGGCGGCGGCAGTTGGGCCAAGCTGGGGTCGGATGGCGCCTGGGTGCCGGGCTTGCAATCGCATGGTGTTCCCGTCGCGCCGCTGCGCCCCGCCAACTGCGGCTTCGACGTGGCGTGGTCTGCGCACTTTGTTGAGCGCTATGCTGGCCAGCCGGTCAAGTCGGTGTCCATGGCGTGCGCGACGATGCCGGCTCGGCAAGGCGAATTCGTCGTATCCGCAAGCGGTATCGAGGGCAGCCTGGTGTATGCGATGTCCGCGGCGTTGCGCGACGAGATCGACCGATCCGGCCGCGCGGTCGCCATGCTGGACCTGGCGCCCGATTGGACACAGGGCAAAGTCAACGCAGCGGTCATGCATCCACGCGGAGCGCGTTCCATGTCCAGCCATCTGCAAAGCCGTATGGGCTTGACCGGCGTGAAGGCGGGGCTGCTGCGCGAATGCGCCACGGCGGAAGACTTCAAGGACCCGGCTCGATTGGCCATGCGCATCAAGGCATTGCCGGTGACGCTGTTACGGCCGCGACCCATCGACGAAGCCATCAGCACGGCGGGCGGCGTGGCGTTTGACGCGGTGTCGGCGGGTCTGATGCTGGTATCGGCGCCCGGCGTGTTCTGCGCGGGCGAAATGCTGGACTGGGAAGCGCCCACGGGCGGCTATCTGCTGACCGCCTGCATGGCTAGCGGCGTGGTTGCTGCCAGGGGCGTGTGCGAATACCTGGCTGGCCGGCGCTAAGGCCGGCCGCTGCGCTTGGCAGTGCCCTTCAAGACCCGGACGGGTAAGGCGACATGCCCAACGGTGCGCGTGGGGCCAAGTCGCCGACCACATGGCCGACCACCGGGGGCGCGCCTTCTTCTGGCTGGGTGATGATGCCGATCACGCGTGTGATGGCGCTGGCGGGAATGCCGGTGCCGTGCGCCGGATCTTGCACCAGTTGCCAGACGGTAGCGTCGGCTGGCCCGCCGTCCGTCGCGGTTTCGCTGGAAGAATCCAGGCAGTTGCGCGCAAAGAAGGACCAATCCGATGCGCTGCAAGGCAAGCCGTGTGCCGTGGCCAATCGGGCCAAAGCCAGAGGTGCGTCCGCCTGGCTCGCGGCATGCTGGGCGGCAGCGCCCAGCGTGACGTCCAGTGACAGCAAGCGGAGAAACTCTACGACGTTGTCTGAATTCATTGTGGGTCTCCTGTCAGCCGGGGCTTTGTCCCAGCATCGACACTAGCGATTTCTTCAGGCGCGCCGAAAAGATCGGCACCGTGTGCGACACGCCATTGCGGTCGACGCCTTCTTTCAGTTCAACGGACTGCCCCAGGAAAATCTCGGGCGCGGCATTGATTTCGTTGTAGCGGGCAAGCAGTTCATCCACATGGCTCTGTGCGTCGGCAAGCGTGCTGCTGTCGGCAAGCTTGCCTGCGGCATGGGCTTGCAGAATACGGTGCAGATCGTCGATAAACAGCGCCAAAGCCGCTTGTCCGCGGCACTGCGGCTGTTCCCAGCCCCAGCCCTGTGGGCCGGCGCCAGCGTTCTGCGATACGGGTTTTTTGTTCATTTGCGCATCCTAATCCATTGCAGGCAAATACGCGACACCGCGCCAGGGACGCGTTTGTCACGGCCGCGTAAGGGCGGTTACGGGGTTCGGTCCGGCCGGGTTACAAAGTGCGGCCATCAGCCTTCCGCCCTGGCGGCGGCCGAATTGTAGGCGCCAATTTGCAGCCCTGATGCGACACGTATTGGAAGCTGCACGCCAGGGCGTGCGAGTGGTGCGCAAATCTGTCCCTTTGCGGTATGCTGGCTTCGGTTTCCACGCCCAGACAGGAGATGTTTATGAAAAACAAAGTTGTTCTCGTCATGCTGCTTTCGATCGCCGCGCTTTCGGCGGGCTGCAATACTGTTGCGGGCGCCGGCAAGGATATTCAGCGAGGCGGTGAGAAGATCGAAGGCGCTGCGAAGTAAGACCGCAACGCCCAGCTGCTGATGAGCCAGGCCGAGGCCACGCGCGAAATGCCCAGGCATTTCCCGCGTGGCCTTTTTGCGGCCGCTGGCATAATCGCAAAAGTCAGAATTTCAATGCGGGAAGAATCATGCGCAAGTCTGTATGGGTGGGTGTAACGCTGGCAGTGCTGTTGGCCGGCTGCGCGAGCAAGGGGGTTTACGAATCCGACGCCGTGCAAAAAGAGACCTTTAGCGTCGACACCAACTACCAGGCCGCCTTCCGCCGGGGCGGCGAATATGTGCGCACCTGCCACGTGAATGTTCAGCATCCGTATGGGTTGGCGTACGCGTGGCGCCACACCCTGGGCGAGAAGGGCGCGCCCGATGAAATCCAGGTCTACAAGGTGGGCGAACCCGCCAAGGTGCTGGAACTGATTTCGGCCGAGGCCGACGGCCCCGCCAAGTCCAAGGTCACGGTCACCGTGCTGGGACAGGGCCGCTGGGATGCGGCAGAAATCGCCGCCGCGCGCGCCTCCATCCAAAGCGCCACGCCGGCCTGCCGCACCGGCAACGGCGGCTGATTCATGGACGCCCGCCACCCGCAGCGTCGATCCTCGGGGATGTCTTTTGCGCTGCTTGCGGGCGGCTTCAGATTCTTGGGCTGGCTCAACGGCGCGTCCGCGTTGGTGCTGGTCGCGTTCTCGCTTGGCATCGTGGGCGGCGACATCGCGGCGCCCGATCTCCAATTACCGTTGGCGCTGTTCCTGGCCGGGCTGCTGGTCTCTTGCATGGGACTGTTGTTCGCTTACCTGGCGCAGGTCAGCTTGTTGCGGCAAGGCGACATCGGCCATGTCACGCGCGGCCATTGGCCGACGCAGTTGCTGGCCATGATCTGCTACCTGTTGGGGGCGCTGGCGTTCTGCGCCGGCTGCTGGTTTTCGCTGGGCCAGGCGGCGCCGGACGTGCAGCAAAATACGTCCTACGCCAGCCGGTAGCGCCTCCCGGCATCGTGCCAAAGCCCGTTGCCGGCGCGCGCTTTCCTGCTGGTCGTGGCGCGGAAATAACAAGGGTAAACCCTTGTACGCAAAAATATTGGACTTGCACTTGTGTTGGGAATAATATGCGCGCTGCGTATATAAATCCTCTTTCTCGGGGCCCGTCATGACCATCTCCCAGCAAGCCTTCCTGCGCGACGCCATGCGACGCCTGAACCTCACGCGCGACGTGTTCGCGACCCGTATCGGCGTCAAGCGCCGGGCGCTGGATACGTGGTTGCTGCCCGAGGGATCTCAGGAATTTCGCGCCATGCCGGAAGTGGTGCAGCGCTTTGTCAGCGAGATCGTGCAAAACGGCGTGCTGCTGGAAAAATATACGCAAAGCGTACAAGATGGCCCCCTGCGTGAGCGCATCGCCGTGGAAGGCAAGAACCAACTGCTGTCGGTGGACCAGTTCACCCGCGAATCGGTCGAAGACCTGTTCCGCGTTGCCGACATGATGCAGCCTATCGCACGCCGTCAGAAAGTGTCGCGCGTGCTGGAAGGCGCCGTGCTGGGCAACCTGTTTTTTGAAGCCAGCACGCGCACCCGCGTCAGCTTCGGGTCGGCGTTCTGCCGCCTGGGCGGTTCGGTGTGCGACACCACGGGCTTCACGTTTTCGTCGATGGCCAAGGGCGAATCGATCTACGACACCAGCCGCGTCATGAGTGGCTATGTGGATGCCATGGTCATCCGCCACCCCGAGCAAGGTTCGGTTGCGGAGTTCGCGCGCGCCACCAACATTCCGGTGGTGAACGGGGGCGACGGCCCGGGCGAACACCCCAGCCAGGCGTTGCTGGACCTGTACACGATCCTGACGGAATTCTCGCGTCTGGGTAAGTTGCTGGATGGCGCGCACATCGCCATGGTTGGCGACTTGAAGTACGGCCGTACCGTGCATTCGCTGATCAAGCTGATGGCGCTGTACAAAAACGTAAAGTTCTCGCTGGTGTCGCCCAAGGGGCTGGAAATGCCCAGCTACATCATTGAGCAGGCCAGCCGCAACGGCAACATCATCGAGCAGAAGACGTCGCTGGCCGAAGGCCTGGCAGGCGCGGATGTGATCTACGCGACGCGCGTGCAGAAAGAGCGCTTCGCCAACGAGGAAAACGAAGGCTACACGCCCGATTTCCAGATCAACCGCGCCATCATCGACGCGTATTGCAGCCCCGAAACCATCGTGATGCACCCGCTGCCGCGCGACAGCCGTCCGGGCGCCAACGACCTGAGCGTGGACTTGAACCACGATCCGCGCCTGGCGATCTTCCGCCAGACGGACAACGGCATCCCGATCCGCATGGCGATCTTCGCGGTGCTGTTGGGCGTTGAAGGGCTGGTGCAGCATTCGCTGCGCGATGTCACGTGGCAGCATCCGTCGCACGTGGGTCCGGACGATTCCGCCTTCCACGGCTTGGAATAAGCTGGGTCATAAGCCTGGATAGCACTGCCGCGCGTGGGCCCCTGTAGGGGCCCACTTTCTTTTAGCGCATAATCCGCGCTGGTTTTTCGTCGCGTGTCGCTTTTGGCACGCGCGAAGTTTTTGGGGCGGATGATTTATGTCTTCGAGCAAGACGGCGTTGCCGGTTTGGACAAGCGGCGCTGATCAAGCGTGCTACCTCAGCGCGTCCAACGCGCAAGCGTGGGAAGCGGTCTACCAGTCAGTGGACGCCTACACGCGCGGCCAGGTGGCCGCCGTGGTGGCGGACAGCGCCAAGGAGCTGGTGGACGCGTTCTATTCCACCTTGCTGGCCGACGTTGAAGCCGGGCCGCGCCTGTCCCACGAGATCGTGTCGACGCGCCTGCACAAGGGCATGAAGCACTGGCTGCTTGGGCTGCTTTGTGTGCGCGACCAGGGCGATATCGTGGCCTTGATGGCCACGCAGAAAAAGGTGGGCGAAGTGCATGCCCGCGTCCATATCCCGATCCATCTGGTGATGGCGGGCGCGCGTGTGCTGAAGAACGAAATTGCCGAACGGCTGCGCGCCAGCGATCTGGACGGCATGGCCGCGTCCATCGCCACGCAATACGTCTGTAATCTGTTTGATCTGGCGATCGAACAGATGAGCCGCGCCTTCATGCGCGATATCAACCGCGGCGCGCGCAACGACGAGGCCTATCGCCTGTTCGCATTGGGGCAGAACATATCCACCGAGCGCGAGCGCCAACGCGCCGCGCTGCTGGAATGGAGCCAGGCCGTGCTGATCGGCCTGCATTACCGCGCGCCGGAACAGGCGCTGCCTCGCTTGGCGGCTTCTGAATTCGGCCTGTGGTTGCAGCACAAGGGCGGAGTGCTGTTTGAAAGCGCCCCTGCGTTGCGCCAGATCACCGACGCTGTCGCTGAGCTGGACGACGTGGTGCTGCCTCGGCTGCTGATGGACGACGGCGAGCGCCAGTTGTCGATGCCCGATCAGGTGCGGCAATTGCAGGAGCTGGTGGCGCGCATCAAGCATCTGCTCAATGGGCTGTTCGATATGGTGGCCGAGATCGAAAGCGGCAGCGACCCACTGACCAACGTGCTGAACCGGCGCTTTTTGCCGTCGGTCATCGGCCGCGAGATCGCCATCTCCAGCCGTCAAAACAGCCGGTTTTCGGTACTACTGCTGGACATCGACCACTTCAAGGCCATCAACGACGCGCATGGGCATTCGGGCGGCGACCACATCTTGCGCCAGTTTGCCGAGGTGGTTCACCAGTCGTGCCGGTCCAGCGATTTTGTGTTCCGTTATGGCGGTGAGGAATTCCTGGTGGTGTTGGTGGACACCGGTCCGGAAGCCGCGTTGGCCGCGGCCCAGAAGCTGGGCGCCGAGATCCGCCGCCACGCGTTCACCATCCCCGAAGCGGGCGCGCAACGCATCACGGCCAGCATCGGCGTTGCCACGTTTGACGGCCACCCTGACTACGCCTACCTGATCGACCGGGCCGACAAGGCGCTGTACCAGGCCAAGTTGGCCGGACGCGACCGCAGCGTGGCGGCGTAAGCGGCGATCCCGGCCGATGTGTCGCCGGGGCTGTCGATAAGCCCCGGGGCGCAACTGCCCAGCAACCGCCCAGCCACCGCCTGGGGCGATTGCCGGCGTGTACGTCGCATCAATGAAAAAGGCCGCCCGTTCCTGAACTGAACGTGGTCCAAGGGGATTAAGGCCCAAGCATTCGCTCGAACTGCTGCTACGAGCAGCGAAGCTCTCGCGCAGCACGTTCTACTACCAATTGAAGGCGCAGGCCGCCGTGGACGCGTACGCCCAGCTCAAGCAGCGCATCGGCGCAGTCTACGCACGCCACAAGGGCCGCTATGGCTACCGCCGGATCACGGCGGTGCTGCGTCAGGCGGGCAAACTGGTGAATCACAAGACGGTGCAGAAGCTGATGCAGATGCTGGGCTTGAAGTCGCTCGTGCGCGCCAAGAAGTACCGTTCGTATCGAGGGCAGTCGCATCACGTCGCGGCAAACGTGTTGGCACGTGACTTCCAGGCCGAGCGTCCGAACGAGGCTGGCGGCCCGGTCCGTGACCCAGAGCATGTCACGCAAGGGCAACTGCCTGGACAACGCCGCCATGGAAAGCTTCTTCGGCACGCTCAGGGCCAAGTTCTTCCACCTGAACCGCTTCAAGAGCGTCGACCAGTTGCAGGCCGGCATCAGGCAGTACATCCATTACTACAATCACGATCGCATCAAGCTCAAGCTAAAAGGCCTGAGCCCGGTGCAATACCGAGCTCAGGCCTTCGGGCTTTAGCTTCTGACGTCCAACTGTCGGGGGTCAGTTCATTTGCGGGCGGCCTTTGCGTTGGGCGTGATCCCGCGCGCGGGATCAGATCTTCTTTTCGCCGCCCAATGCTTCGACCAGTTCGGCCATCATCTTGGCCAGTTCGCCCGTCATGAGCATCATGTCGGAATCGAACTTTTCATCGTCGTTGGCGGCAACGCCTTCGTTGCCTTCCTTCAGCACGTCCAGCGGCGACACGCGCTTGACGTCCAGGCCTTCGGTCAGCACGAACGAAATGCGGTCGGCCCAGGTCATGGCCAGGCGCGTGCACTGCTTGCCCGACTGGATGTGGCGGCGCACGTCGTCGGCGTCGATCGAATGCTTGACGTAGCGGATGGCCGCGCCGCTTTCGCCCGATGAACGCAGTTCGGTGTCCTGGTCGATGCTGAAGTTCGAGGGGGCCTCGTCTTCGGCCAGCCAGCCCGTCATGGCAGACGCGGGCGATTGCGCCACGTACAGGTTTTCCAGCGGGAAGGGGTCCACGCACTTGGCCAGCAAGCCGATGACTTCGTCGGCTTTCGCGGAGGCCGCGGCGTCGATGACCAGCCAGTGGTTTTGCGGGTCGATCCAGACGCGCGTGTCGCGGTAAACGCTGAAGGCGCGCGGCAGCAACTCGTCAGTGACGCGTTCCTTGATTTCCTTCATCTGCTTGCGGCCCGGCTTGTAGCCTTGCTGCTCTTCGATTTCCTGGGCGCGCGCCTTGGCGACCTGGTTCACGACGGTGCCCGGCAGAAGCTTCTTTTCCGCGCGCAGGCTAAGCAGGATCTGCCCGTTCACAACGTGGGCAAGCCCGCCGTTTTCGCGCGGGGGAACCCAGCCCAGGCTTTGCATTTCAAGGTTGTTGCCCGCTTGGTAGGCGTGCCGCGCAAGCGTTTCTTCAAGCTGATCGCCAACGAGAGTCCACGGCGATGAGAGGCGGTAAATCTTGAGGTTTTTGAACCACATGAGCGTCGGCCAAAAGGGTTGATTCTATACGACGCGGCCGGTTTGCCGAAGTGCTGCAATACGGTTGCGACAGGGGACACGTTCTGTCACTGACACAGGGCGGGCGTTGCGTTAACTTGCGCGCACCGACATGGAATCGGAGAGGAAAAACATGAAAATCATTGGTGCCATCCTGATCGTCCTGGGCATTGTGGCTTTGGCCTACAAGGGCTTCAACTACAAGTCCGAAGAGACCGTTTTGCAGATCGGTTCGGTCAAGGCCACGGCCGAAACCGAGAAGTCGGTGCCGATCCCGATGTGGGCGGGCATTGCCGCCATCGTGGCGGGCGTGCTGGTTATTGGTGTGGGCATGCGCCGTTAATCAGGCCCGGTATCCGCACAATGATGGCCGCCTCGCGGCCATCATTTTTTTTGGGGGCTGCCTTTCCTGCGCTGCCTTTCCTGCGCTGCCTTTCCTGCACTGGCTTTCTAGCGCTAAAAAAAAAGCGGCCCGGCTCAATAAAGGCCGGGCCGGTACGGGAGCACACAATACCGCGTCATAAAAGGCTCGCGGGGAACGCGGTATCGGTGTCAGAACACTAGCCCTGCAATCGTCTGACAGGGGGATCAATCGTCATTCGATCTGAAGCAAGGCCGCAATCTGAGGCGCCAGTCTAAGCGCCAGGGTCTGACATCGTCCTGAAAGTGCGCAGAAGTTTCACGCAAAAAAAAAGCTCCGTAAGGAGCTTTCAAGGCCGGGCAGGCGCAGCAGTCCCGCCCGGCGGGGGATGGTCTTTACGCGTTGATGTCGTTGTCCTTGGATTCGCGCACGAACAGGGTGCCGATGACCAGGGTCATGACGGCGATGATGATCGGGTACCACAGGCCGTCGTAGATGTTGCCCGTGGCCGCCACCACCGCGAAGGCCACCGGGGGCAGGAAGCCGCCGAACCAGCCGTTGCCGATGTGGTAAGGCAAGCTCATCGAGGTGTAGCGGATGCGGGTCGGGAACATTTCCACCAGCATGGCCGCGATCGGGCCGTAGACCATGGTCACGTACAGCACCAGGATCGCCAGCAACACCACCACCATGACGTTGTTGCTTTGCGCCGGGTCCGCCTTGGCCGGGTAGCCGTGGCTGCGGATCGCGGTGGTCAGCGCCTTGTCCAGTTCAGCGGCCTTGGCCTTGAAGTCGGCCGGGGCCAGGGACTTGCCGTCGAACGAGGCAAATTCGTCATTGCCGATCTTGACTTTCGCCAGCGATCCGGCAGGCGCCGCTTCGTTCTTGTAGTTCACCGAGTTGCGAGCCATGAAGGACTTCACGACGTCGCAAGAGCTGGTGAACGCTGACGTGCCCACCGGGTTGAACTGGAACGAGCAGGTGCCGGGGTCGGCGATGACCGTGACCGGGGCGGTGGCCTGGGCCTTTTCCAGCGCCGGGTTGGCGAAGTGGGTGATGCCCTGGAAAATCGGGAAGTACGTTGCCGCCGCAATCAGGCAGCCCGCCATGATGATGGGCTTGCGACCGATCTTGTCCGACAGCGCGCCAAACACCACGAAGAAGGGCGTGCCGATCAAGAGCGCGATGGCGATCATGATGTTGGCCGTGTTGGCGTCTACCTTCAGCGTTTGAGTCAGGAAGAACAGCGCGTAGAACTGACCCGTGTACCAGACCACGGCCTGGCCGGCGGTCAGGCCCAGCAGCGCCAGGATCACGACCTTCAGGTTCTTCCACTGGCCGAACGATTCAGCGATCGGCGCCTTCGAACCCTTGCCTTCTTCCTTCATGCGCTTGAAGGTGGGCGACTCGCTCAGTTGCAGGCGGATCCACACCGAGATGCCCAGCAGCACGACCGAAATCAGGAACGGAATGCGCCAGCCCCAGGCTTTGAAGTCGTCTTCGCCCATGACCGTGCGGATGCCCAGGATGACCAGCAGCGACAGGAACAGGCCCAGCGTGGCGGTGGTCTGAATCCACGACGTGTAGAAGCCGCGGCGGCCGTGCGGCGCGTGTTCGGCAACGTAAGTCGCCGCGCCACCGTATTCACCGCCCAACGCCAGACCTTGCAGCAGGCGCAGCACGATCAGGATGGCCGGAGCGGCCAGGCCGATGCTGGCGTAACTGGGCAGCACGCCCACCAGGAAGGTGGACAGGCCCATGATCACAATCGTGACCAGGAAGGTGTACTTGCGTCCTACCAGGTCACCCAGGCGGCCGAACACCAGCGCGCCGAACGGGCGCACGGCGAACCCGGCGGCGAACGCCAGCAACGCGAAAATGAAGCCCGCGGTGGGGTTCACGCCAGAGAAAAAGTGTTGCGCGATGATGGCTGCGAGCGAGCCGTATAGATAAAAGTCGTACCACTCAAAAACCGTGCCCAGCGACGATGCGAAGATGACGCGGCGTTCATCCTTGGTCATCGGGCGCGGTTCCGCGGAAGGACCGCGGCCTGCCATGGTTGTTGTGCTCATGATGTCTCCTCGTTTTTTGGCCGGCGGTTTTCCGCCGTGCTTGGCCCTTTGCCGGTCAAGCCGACATCGAGCTATGCGCAACATTGAGCCGCGACCCTGACGAGGTTCTGACGGAACCCTTACCTGAATCTTAAAATTGAAACTAAATGTTATTGCTCCGCGGGGAGCTAGGGATAGTCCTTAGCCGCCGGACGGACGGGTCGTACACACGGCGCTAGCTTTCATGCCGGTCCGACGGGTCGGCATATGGCGGGAACACGACGCTGATGCGCGTACCCGGCAGGTCCGAATGGGGATTCGGATGGTCGTCTATCAGCACCGTCGCCTGGTGCTTTTGCGCGATCTCGCGCACGATGGCCAGGCCTAGGCCGCTGCCGTCCGACGCGGTGCCCAGCACGCGGTAGAAGCGGTCGAACACGCGTTCGCGCTCGTCTGGCGCAATGCCGGGGCCGGAATCTTCCACTTCCAGCACGGCCTCGTCACCGCGCCGCTGCACGCGCACGGTAATGTGGCCGCCGCGCGGCGTATAGCGCAAGGCGTTGTCGACCAGGTTGTTCAGCAATTCGGCCAGCAGCAGCGGGTTGCCGTTGATATCGACGGGATCGTCAGAGCCCTCAAAGCCCAGGTCGGTGCTTAGCGAGAGCGCCTGCGGCACCCAGTGCATGGCCTGCTCGTAGGCGATGGCGTTCAGATCGGTGCGCGTCAGGCCGATGGCACTGGGGTTTTCGGCGCGTGCCAGCAGCAGCAACTGGTTCACCAGCCGCGTTGCGCGTTCGGACCCGGTCACCAGCTGCCGCAGGCTGGATTGCATTTCTTCGGGGCTGGCATCACGCAGCGCCAGTTCGGCTTGCGTGCGCAGCCCGGCAAGGGGCGTCTTTAATTGGTGGGCGGCGTCCGCCACGAAACGGCGCTGCGCCTGCACGTTGGCCGACAGCCGATCCAGCAGGTCGTTCATGGCGGCGACCAGCGGCGCGATTTCTGAAGGGGCGGCGCGTTCATCGATGGGCGACAGGTCATCGGGCCGACGCGCGCGCAGGCGTTGCTGTAGCGCGTTCAGCGGCGCCACGCCGCGCGACAGGCCGAACCACACCAGCAGCACCGCGATCGGCAGCACCACGAACTGCGGAATGATCACGCCCTTGATGATGTCGTTGGCCAGTTGCGTGCGCTTTTCCACGGTCTCGGCCACGATCAGCAGCGCGGGCTGCGTGTTGGGCAGGTTCAGGTCCACCCACGTGAACGCCAGGCGGATGCCGAATCCGCGCATGGTGTCGTCTTCGTACTGAACTTCGCCAGGGCGCGGCTGGCCCACGGTGGCCGGCAGCGGCAGGGCGCGGTCGCCGCCCAGGTATTCGCCCCGGCTGCCCAGCACCAGCCAGAACACGCTGTCGGTTTCGTCGGCGCGCAACACGTCACGCGCGGCGTCGGTCATCTTCAGCACGGCCCGGCCGTCCTGCGCATGGACTTGCCGCGTCAACACGTGAAGGTTGTTGGCCAGCGCGCGGTCGTAGGGCACGTTGGCGATGTTCTGGGCGACCACGTACGTGATCGCGACGCTCATGGGCCACAGCAGGAACAGCGGCGCCAGCATCCAGTCCAGGATTTCGCCCAGCAGCGACCGCTGCGGCGGTGCAAAGCTCGGGCCCTTGGACCCGGCTTGCATGATATCCAGCGCTTCCTGATTCAGCGGCTCGGGCCGGGGGTCAGCTGGCGAGGTACGCGGCACCCTGGTCCCGCTCCAGACAGTAGCCCAGGCCACGCACGGTCACGATCTTCACGCCGCTGGGTTCGAGCTTTTTGCGCAGCCGATGCACGTAGACCTCGATGGCGTTGGTGCTGACTTCTTCGCCCCATTCGCACAGGTGGTCCACCAACTGCGTCTTGCTGACCATGCGGCCGCTGCGCGTCAGCAGGATTTCCAACAGGCTGACTTCGCGTGCCGAGAGGTCCAGCGTCTGGTCGTCGACGATGGCGACGCGGCCCGTCTGGTCGAACAGCAGCCGGCCATGCTTGAGCATCGTGGCGCCGCCGCCCGCGCCGCGTCGCGTCAGTGCCCGCACGCGCGCTTCCAGTTCGGACAGCGCAAAAGGCTTGGCCATATAGTCGTCAGCGCCCAGGTCCAGGCCCTTCACGCGCTGTTCGATGCTGTCGGCGGCGGTCAGGATCAGGACGGGCAGGGCGGAATTGCGGGCGCGCAGCCTGCGCAGCACTTCCAGCCCGGCCAATTGCGGCAGGCCCAGATCCAGAATGAGCAGGTCAAACGCCTGGGCCGCCAGCGCCGAATCGGCGGCAAGCCCGTCACGCACGGCATCGACCGCATAACCGTTATGCCGTAATGACCGGGATAGGCCATCGGCCAGAATGCTGTCGTCTTCGGCGATCAGGATACGCATGGGGCGGCACGGAAGCTGCAAAAAGGTCCCTGTGGCGCCGGCGCTTTGCGTGCCGGCCGCCCCGGAGTAACGGGGCTATCGCCTTGTGGGCGGCCCGGCGGCGGAAAAGGGACGAAACGCCGGGGTCGGCTTCGATTCTGTCATACGGCGCCAAGCTTGCCCACTCAGGGAATACGTGCAAAACTCTGGCACACTGGTTTTTTGTACAGTACAATCCGATGCAATAATCTGAACCTGATTCAAAACAGCAACGCTGCGGTCCAAGGGTGCTCCTTCATGCCGCAACCACCAGATACGTCACAGACAGGACTTTACATGGACGACAAAACCACCAAGGCCGCCGCATCGGAAAAGGCCAAGGCGCTTGCCGCCGCGCTTTCGCAGATCGAAAAGCAGTTCGGCAAGGGCTCGATCATGCGCTACGGCGATAACGAGGTCTCGCACGATATCCAGGTGGTTTCCACGGGGTCGTTGGGTCTGGACATCGCCTTGGGCGTTGGCGGCCTGCCGCGCGGCCGCGTGGTCGAAATCTACGGCCCGGAATCGTCGGGCAAGACCACGCTGACGCTGCAAGTCATTGCCGAAATGCAAAAGATCGGCGGCACCTGCGCCTTCGTTGATGCCGAGCACGCGCTGGACGTCCAATACGCCAACAAGCTGGGCGTGAACCTGACCGACCTGCTGATCTCGCAGCCCGACACGGGCGAGCAAGCCCTGGAAATCACCGATGCGCTGGTGCGCTCGGGTTCGGTTGACCTGATCGTCATCGACTCGGTGGCAGCGCTGGTGCCCAAGGCTGAAATCGAAGGCGAAATGGGCGATTCCCTGCCGGGCCTGCAAGCCCGTCTGATGAGCCAGGCATTGCGCAAGCTGACCGCCACGATCAAGCGCACCAACTGCATGGTCATCTTCATCAACCAGATCCGCATGAAGATCGGTGTCATGTTCGGCAACCCCGAAACCACCACGGGCGGCAACGCGCTGAAGTTCTACGCATCGGTGCGCCTGGACATCCGCCGCATCGGCTCCATCAAGAAGGGTGACGAGGTCGTCGGCAACGAAACCCGCGTCAAGGTGGTCAAGAACAAGGTGGCGCCGCCGTTCAAGCAAGCGGAATTCGACATCATGTACGGCGCCGGTATTTCCCGTGAAGGCGAAATCATCGACCTGGGCGTGGCCGCAAACGTGGTCGACAAGTCCGGTGCGTGGTACAGCTACAACGGCAACCGCATCGGCCAGGGCAAGGACAATGTCCGTGAATACCTGAAAGAGCACCGCGACATGGCGATCGAAATCGAAAACCGCGTTCGCGAGAATCAGGGCATCGTCAGCCGCGCCGCTGAATTCGTGCCCACGGCGGAAGACACCGCCGAATAAGCCTCCGCCTGCCTCTGCCTCAGCGTCGCCAAGGGCCGGCAGGACAGGGTTATCGCAGCGGGGCTGGGTGGCGAGCGATGCCGCACAGCCATACACGGCAGGCGCCAAGACGGGCCTGCCGTTTTGCATCATTCGTCGGGCTGGGTGCGCCGCGTCTTTATCGATCGGGCACTCGTCCTTGACCATGGCAGGAAGCGCATGAGCTGGAAATCGACCCCTGCGTCAGCCGACCGTCTACGCGCCAAGTTGGATGACGAGTTTGAAACCGTCGCCAAGCCGCAAGGCTTGCGGCGCAGTTCGGACGCGCGGCGCGAACAAGAAGCGGCCGAGCCGGCCGCTGACAAGGATGTCTGGCAACGCAGCTCAGAGCAGCGCGCGCTGAAGTCCCGCACGTCTCGGACTTCCCGTACCCCGGACCTCTCGGACACGCCGCCAACGGGCGACAAGGCCTCGGATGAAGGCAAGCCGGCTCGCAAGGGCCCGTCGCTGAAAATGCGCGCGGTGGGATATCTGTCGCGCCGCGAGCATGCGCGCGAGGAGCTGGCGCGCAAGTTAGCCGCCTACGCTGAAGACGCCGACGAAGTTCAAAGCGTGCTGGATGCGTTGGAAAAAGAAGGCTGGTTATCGACCGAACGTTTCGCGCAAAGCCTGGTGCACCGACGTGCGTCGCGTCAAGGCGCGGCGCGCATCGTGCAGGAATTGCGCCAGCACGGCGTGGACGATATCCAGGTCGCGGAACTGCGCGAACAACTGCGCGCCACCGAATACGATCGCGCGCTGGAGGTCTGGAAAAAGCGCTTCGATACCAAGCCGCAAGACCGCGCGGCCTACGCGAAGCAGGCGCGCTTTCTGGCCAGCCGCGGCTTCGCGCACGACGTCATCCGCCGAATTTTGGGCGCGGGCGAGGGCGAGGACGATTGACTGCATCCGGCGCGGCCCCGCGAAGGCGGCCGGGCGCTGCCGTCCATGGACGCCGCCCCTTGGGCGGCGTTTTTACGTCTTGGCCGACTTGATACCCGACAGTGTCTTGAAGCACACGTCGCGCGTAATGGTCAGGAATTCGTCAATGTAGGACGCGTCCGTATCTTCGCTGCGCACGGCTGCATACAACGTGCGCCAAACGCCTTGCGGCCCCAGCCGACACAGCCGCAACCACCCCTGATTCATGTATTCCGTCAGCGCCCAGTTCGGCAAGGCCGCCACGCCACGGTTGCTGGCGACCAGTTGCGCAATGATCGGGGTCAGCTCGGCCTTGCGGATCGCGGCGGGCTCCACATCGGCAGGGTCCAGGAACGCGGTGAAGACGTCCAGGCGTTGTTTGTCCACCGGATACGTTATCAGCGTCTGGTCCGCCAACTGGTCGGGCATGATGAATTTGCTGCCGGCCAGCGGGTTTGCTTCCGATACCGCCAGCACCAGTTCGTACCTGAACAAGGGCAGGTATTCCACGGCATCCAGCGGCTGCGGGTCCGACGTGATCACCAAGTCCAGGTCGCCGCGCACCAGGGCGGGCAGGGGGGCAAACGAAAACGCCGCCGACAGGTCCAGCGCCACGTCGGGCCACTGCACCCGGAACGCGTCCAGCGCCGGCATCAACCACTGAAAGCAGGAATGGCAGTCAATCGCCAGATGCAGTCTGCCGGTGCGGCCGGCCGCCAGCCTTTGCAAGTCGCGCTCGGTTGCGCGGATGCGAGGCAGCACTTCATCCGCCAGCGCCAGCACGCGCAAGCCGGCCGTGGTCAGGCGCGCGGGTCGGGTACGGCGGTTCAGCAGCGGCGTGCCCAGCCGGGTTTCCAGGTCGCGCAATTGATGCGATAGGGCGGACTGGGTCAGATGAAGCCGTTCGGCGGCTTCTTGCAAACTGCCGCCCTCGCGAATGGCGGTAAGCGTTTCAAGGTGGCGGATTTCTAGCATGAGGACGACGGACGTATTGTGGAATAACGAGGATTGTATGAGATTCGTTCATCTAATGAATGTAGACATTGATTTTGATTCATGTAGATTTACCCGCACAATGCCTGTCACTTGAACAAATTTTGTCTAATGGCGGTGTTGTCATGACTACTATTCATAATCTTGGATTCCCCCGAATCGGCGCGCAGCGCGAACTGAAGCGGGCTGTCGAGGCCTATTGGGCCGGCAAGCAAACCGCGCAAGCGTTGGAAGAGACCGGCCGCGAACTGCGTGCCAGGCACTGGAAGCTGCAAGCCGCCGCTGGTTTGAAGTTTGTGCCGGTGGGCGACTTTGCCTGGTACGACCAGATCCTGGAATGGACCACGCTGCTGGGCGCCGTGCCTGCCCGCTTCGGTCAGAAGGACAACGAGGCCGTGTCGCTGGACACGCTGTTCCGCATGGGCCGTGGCCGCGCGCCGTCGGGCAAGCCCGCCGCCGCTTGCGAAATGACCAAGTGGTTCGACACCAACTATCACTACATCGTGCCTGAGCTCGTGCCCGGCCAGACCTTCCGCATCGCCCGCGAATCGCTGTTCGAACAAGTCCAGGAAGCGCAGGCGCTGGGCCACGAGGTCAAGCCCGTGATCCCCGGCCCGTTGACCTGGCTGTACCAGGGCAAGGGCGACGCGTTCGCCGGTGGCGCCGCTGACGAAGGCAAGCTGCAACTGCTGGCTGCGTTGTTGCCGGTGTATCAGCAAGTGCTGGCTCGCTTTGCCAAGCAAGGCGTGCAATGGGTGCAGATCGACGAACCCATTCTTGCGCTGGACCTGCCGCAAGCCTGGCGCGATGCCTTTGAATCGGTGTACGCGACGTTGGCGGCCAGCCCGGTCAAGCTGTTGATCGCCACCTACTTCGACGGCTTGAAAGACAACCTGGCCACCGCGCAAGCGCTGCCCGTGGCCGGCTTGCACGTGGACCTGGTTCGCGCACGCGAACAACTGCATGACGTCGTCGCTGGTTTGCGTGCCGACCAGGTGCTATCCGCCGGCGTCGTCAGCGGCCGCAACATCTGGCGCACGGATCTGGATGCGGCCATCGCCACGCTGGCGCCCATCAAGCAACTGCTGGGCGACCGCCTGTGGTTGGCGCCGTCGTGCTCGCTGCTGCATGTGCCGGTGGACCTGGCCAATGAAACGGACCTGGACGCCGAGCTCAAGAGCTGGCTGTCGTTCGCGGCGCAAAAGCTGGAAGAACTGAAGCTGCTGGGCCGCGCGTTGAGCAACGCCACCGACGCCTCCGTGCAGGATGGCCTGATCAAGCAACGTGCCGCGCTGGCTGCCCGCCGTTCGTCGCCGCGCATTCACAACCCCGTCGTGGGTCAGCGCATGGCCGGCGCCAGCGCCGTGTCGCGTGACCGAGCACCGTTCGCCGACCGCATCGCGCGCCAGCAAGAACAGCTGGGCCTGCCCGCTTACCCGACCACCACGATCGGCTCGTTCCCGCAGACCGCCGAAATCCGCGCGTTGCGCCGCGATTGGAAGGCCGGCGCGCTGACGGATTCCGGCTACGAAACCGCCATCCGCAAGGAAATCGAAGAGGTCATCCGCTTTCAGGAAAAGGTCGGCCTGGACGTCTTGGTGCACGGCGAACCCGAGCGCAACGACATGGTGGAGTATTTTGGCGAATTGCTGGCCGGCTTTGCGTTCACCAAGAACGGCTGGGTGCAAAGCTACGGGTCGCGTTGCGTCAAGCCGCCGATCATTTTTGGCGACGTGGCCCGTCCCGCGCCGATGACGGTGGGCTGGTCGTCTTACGCGCAATCGCTGACGGACAAGCCGGTCAAGGGCATGCTGACCGGGCCGGTCACCATCTTGCAATGGTCATTCGTACGCGACGACCAACCGCGCGAGCAGACCTGCCGCCAACTGGCGCTGGCCCTGCGCGATGAAGTGGTGGACCTGGAAGCCGCGGGGATCAGCGTCATCCAGATTGACGAACCGGCCATACGGGAAGGCCTGCCGCTGCGTCGCGCTGACTGGAAGGCCTATCTGGATTGGGCCGTGGACTGCTTCCGTTTGTCGACGGCGGGCGTGCGCGATACAACGCAGATCCACACCCACATGTGCTATTCCGAATTCAACGACATCATCGAATCCATCGCGGCCATGGACGCCGACGTGATCACAATCGAAACGTCGCGTTCGAACATGGAATTGCTGAAGGCCTTTGAAGATTTCGATTATCCGAACGACATCGGCCCGGGCGTGTACGACATACATTCGCCCAACGTGCCGGAAGTCGACTGGATGGTCGGCTTGATGGAAAAGGCGGCGGCGCGCTTGCCCAAGGAACGCCTGTGGGTGAATCCTGACTGCGGCCTGAAGACGCGTGCATGGCCTGAAACCGAAGCCGCGCTGATCGGCATGGTGCAGGCGGCGCGCGCGCTGCGCCAGTCGGCCTGACGCCAAACCGTCACGTGTCCGCCCGCTTGAAACGCGGCGGCGCCATCAACCCCTTGCGTGATGCCCGCCGGCATTGCACAAGGGGTTTTTTTAATGCGCTGGCGTGAACGAATTTTGGCGGTGATGGTCCATTAAGCCACCATGCGTCGGCTGTGCCCGTGCCATGGCTGCTGCGTTAGTTGCCACCCCATTAGTTGGCATCCTCTTTTTTGCTGCCGGATTGTCGCCGTTCCTATGATTCTCCAAGGCCCTTATCGGCCGGATCTGCTTCTTGCGGAAACGCTGCCCGATATTCTGGAAGCCACGATCCTGCGGCATCCCGCCGCCATCGCCATCCACTGGCTGGATCAAACACTAAGCTACGACACGCTGGGCCAACGCGCATCGCTGGCCGCGCACCACCTGATTCGGGCGGGCGTGCGACCCGGGCATATCGTCGGCCTGTGCTTGCCACGTGGTGCCGACCTGCTGGTGATGCAGGCGGCCATCGCGTTGGCCGGCGCGGCCTGGCTGCCATTTGAAGCCGATACGCCACCGGACCGCATGCTGGTGTGTTTGCAGGATGCTGGGGCCAACGGCCTGATCGCCGGCGCGGATGTGCGTCTGGATGGCATGGTCACCTGGACGCCGTGGGCGCTGGCGGTTCCCGCCCTGGGCGCGCTGAACCGCCGCGTAGGGCTGCGGCCCGAACACCCGGCCTATGTAATTTACACGTCCGGTTCAACCGGCAAACCCAAGGGCGTGCCGATCTCGCAAGCCAGCATTTGCCATTTCCTGCGCAGCGAAAACGAAGTGTTGGGCGTGCGTCAGGACGACAAGGTCTACCAGGGCTTCTCGGTGGCGTTCGACATGTCGTTCGAGGAAATCTGGATCAGCTACCTGGTGGGCGCCAGCCTGTGGGTTGCGCCCAAGATGCTGACGACCGACCCCGAAGGGCTGCCCGATGCCCTGGTGCGCGAAGGCGTCACGGTGCTGCATGCGGTGCCCACGCTATTGGCTTTGTTCGCGCATGACGTGCCCGGCTTGCGCATCGTGAACCTGGGCGGCGAAGTGTGCCCCGACTTTCTGGTGCCGCGATGGGCCACGCCCGGCCGTCGCTTGTTCAATACCTATGGGCCGACCGAGACCACCGTGTCCGCCAGCGTGGCTGAGTTGCTGCCGGGGCAAGCGGTGACGATCGGTGTGCCGCTGCCCAATTACGGCATGCTGGTGCGCGGTAACGACGGGGCGGTGCTGCCGGCCGGCCAGGTTGGAGAGCTGTGCATCACCGGCCCCGGCGTGGCCGAGGGCTATCTGGGTCGGCCGGAACTCACAGCAGAAAAATTCGTGAACAACCCACGACCCGGCGGCAGCCACGACACGCGCATGTATCGCAGTGGCGACCTGGCGCGCATCGACGAACACGGGCAGATCCATTGCCTGGGGCGCAGCGACGATCAAGTCAAGGTGCGCGGCTTTCGCGTCGAGCTTGGCGAGATCGAGGCGGCGCTGTATCGCCAACCCGGGGTCGGCGCGGCCGCTGTGGTGTTGCGCGACTTGGCCGGTATTGAGCAGTTGGTGGCGTTCGTGATGCCGGAAAGCGACGCCCGCCTGGATCCGCACGCCTTGCGCACCGCCTTGGCGCAAGCGCTGCCGGTGTACATGATTCCGGCCCGCTTTGAATTCGTGGCCGAGGTGCCGCGCCTGACCTCGGGCAAGATTGACCGCAAGACGCTGCGGGCGCGCCAGCTGGACACCGCACAGCAACCGTCCACGGAAGACGACGAGCCCCTCACGGCGGGCGAGCGCGCGTTGTTCGATGCGCTGCGTCCTTTGTTTCCGGGACAGCCGCTGCACCTGGCCAGCGACTTCTTCCGTAATCTGGGCGGCCATTCGCTGCTGGCCGCGCGGCTGGTTTCGTCGCTGCGCAAACATCCGAATTTGTCGGCGCTGAGCATGCACGAGCTTTACCAGCATGCCGGCGTGGGCGCGTTCGCGGCGCGCCTGGATGCGTTGATGGCAACGGCAACGGCATCGGCAACCGCAACCGCAACCGCAACCGCAACCGCAACCGCAACCGCAACCGCAACCGCAACCGCAACCGCAACCGCGGCGTCTGCGTCCACTGTTACGGCAACCGCCGCCGTGCACGCCGCGCAAGACGCCTCGCCCGCCCGCGCGCCGGAATGGCGCCGTTGGACGTGTGGCCTGGCGCAATTGGCCGCGCTGCCGTTGTTGATCGGCGTGCGCATGCTGATCTGGCTGACGCCTTTTTTTACGTACCACTACCTGACCGGTGACGATGGCGATTCAGTCTGGCGCGCCGTGGCCTGGTCCATCGCCAGCTACCTGGCGTGCAACCTGCTGAGCTTTGCCGTGGCCGTAGCGTGTAAATGGGCGATCGTCGGCCGCCAGAAACCGGGCCGTTATCCGCTGTATGGCTGGCGCTTTTATCGCTGGTGGCTGGTCGACCGCATCCTGGATATTCCGCCCGCGCATCTGCTGGCGGGCTCGCCGCTTCAGGTCTGGTATCTGCGGGCACTGGGCGCGCGCATCGGCCGCGACGCCGCCATCAGCCGGGTCGCGGTGCGTGCGCCAGACCTTCTGACGGTGGGCGATGGCGTCAGCATCGGCGCCGCCGTCAATCTTGAGAACTTCGCGGTGCGCGGTGGCACCTGGGAAGTCGGCCCGATCACCCTGGCCCACAACGTCTATGTCGGTTCGTACTCGGTGCTGCAAGGCGATGTCGCGATGGGCGAGGGCGCGCGGCTGGAAGGGTTGTCGTCGCTGGCCGGCGGCACGCGCGTGCCGGCCGGGCAAACCTGGACGGGCGCGCCGGCGCGGCATGACCCGTGCGCGCAGCCGTCTGATCTGCCGCCCCGGCCAGTGCGGGCAGGGCGCTGGCGCCGCCTGGATGTGCTGGCCTATGCGGCGGGCGGCACGCTGATCGCCGCGTTGTTCTTCATGCCGGTCTTTCCCAGCTTCGTGTTGATCGATTGGATCGACGCGCGCTGGCTCGACCTGATGGGCTCGCGCGCGTCCTGGCCCACCGCGTTCCTGTGCTATCTGTTGCTGGCGCTGCCGGCCAGCGCGTCGCTCTTGCTGTTGACGGTGTTGGCGTGCGCGGCGCTGCGCTGGTCGCTGCTGCCCCGGCTGTCGGCGGGGCGCTGGCCGGTATATGGCCAGATCTACCTGCGCCGTTGGCTGACCAATCAAATCCAGGAGGCCAGCCTCAGCGTGCTGCACGGGCTGTATGCGTCCATCTATGCCGGTTCGTGGTACCGGCTGCTGGGCGCGAAAGTGGGGCGCGGTACCGAGATTTCCACGGCGATGGGCATCGTGCCGGACATGCTGACCCTGGGGCGCGACAGCTTCATCGCCGACGGCGTGATGCTGGGCGACGAGGAAATCGACCAGGGCTGGATGCGCTTGAGCCCGACCGTCATCGGCAACCGCAGCTTCGTGGGCAACGGGGCGTACGTGCCGGATGGATCGGTGTTGCCCGACGACGTCCTGATCGGGGTGCAAAGCCGCGCGCCGGCGAACGCTGCGATGGCCAGCGGCCAGACATGGCTGGGCAATCCGCCGCTGGCGCTGCCCGCGCGCGAGCAGACGGCCGGCTTTCCCGATCATCAGACCTTCCGGCCCAGCGCCGCCCGCAAGGTGGCGCGCGGAGCGGTCGAGGGCATGCGCATGATCCTGCCGCTGGCGGTGGTGATCGCAGTGGGCTACCTGACCGTTATGCGCGTCATACCCATCGCGGCGGCCGAGGGGTTTATCGGCGCGTTTGACGAATTGATGCTGGCGGGCGTGCTGTACGGCGTGGGCACCTTTCTTTTCGTGGTGTTGCTCAAATGGGCGCTGATGGGGCGCTACCGGCCGTGCGCCGAACCGATGTGGACGCCGTTTGTGTGGAAAAGCGAAGCGGTGACCAGCCTGTATGAATCCATCGCGGTGCCGAACTTCTTCAATTTCCTGCGCGCCACTCCGTGGTTGCCGCTGGCGCTGCGCTGCCTGGGGGCGCGCATCGGCAAGCGGGTGTTCATGGACACAACCGACCTCACGGAGTACGACTGCGTGTCGATCGGCGACGATGCGGTGCTGCACGCGGGGTCGGGGCCGCAGACGCATCTGTTCGAAGACCGGGTCATGAAGATCGGGCCGGTCGATGTCGGCCCGGACGTGAATGTCGGGCCCCGCAGCACCATCCTGTACGGCACCCACGTGGAAGCCGGCGCCCGCCTGGGGCCACTGACGTTGGTGCTTAAGGGCGAGACGATTCCGGCGGGGCAGGCGTGGATGGGCAGTCCGGCCACACCGTGGACAGTCTAAAGACGCCGGGCAGGGCGGGCGGCGGGGTGCGCCGGGTGGCACGCGGGAGCGCCGGCATGGCCCGCCCCCGCAAACCGGCCATTTGCTACCAGGCCGCCTGCGCTATACTTTCAAGGTTTTGTTGCCGCGCACCATGCGCAGGCCATCTTCGCCCCGCAGGCCCCCAGCATGCCCTTGCCACCGCCCGATTACCCTCGCCAACCGCTGCACACGCGTTCCATACGCGTGCAGTCGTATGCGCGCGAGGATGGCAATTGGGATCTGGAAGCCGAGCTGATCGACGTCAAGGCGTACGATTTTCCCAAGAGCGACGGCAAGATGTTCAAGGCCGGGCAGCCCATCCACCATATGCACCTGCGCATCACCATCGACGAGGAATACTCGATCCTGGACGCGCAGGCCGTCTATGATGCGGCCCCCTATGGCGGTCATTGCATGGCCATCGAGGCGGCTTACACTGATTTGATCGGCATGAATCTGCTTAAGGGGTTCCGCCGCCAGGTCAAGGAGCGGTTTGGGCACGTGCAGGGCTGTACGCACATGACCGAGCTGTCGCAGGTGCTTCCCACCGCGGCGGTCCAGACCATGGCCAACCGCCGGCGGCAGGAAACCAACCCGAACCGGCGTCCATTCCAATTGGACGGCTGTCATGCGCTAAGTACTGGCGGCCCGGTGGTGGCTGAGCACTATCCCAAGTGGTACACGGGGGGTAGCGCTGAGGCATCGGCCGATTCGTCCTCCGATTCACCTTCTCTTTCTCATACGTCCTGACAGGTAACACATGAAAATCCACGAGTATCAAGGCAAGGAACTGCTGAAGCAATTTGGCATCCCGGTGCCGCGCGGGATCCCCGCTCTTTCCGTCGACGAGGCCGTGGCTGCCGCTGAAAAGCTGGGTGGACCGGTCTGGGTCGTCAAGGCGCAAATCCACGCGGGCGGCCGCGGCAAGGGCGGTGGCGTCAAGCTGGCGCGTTCGCTGGAAGACGTGCGCAAGCTGGCCTCGGAAATCCTGGGCATGCAGCTGATCACGCACCAGACCGGCCCGGAAGGCCAGAAGGTCCGTCGCCTGTACATCGAAGACGGCGCCGACATTCAAAAGGAATACTACGTGTCGCTGGTCACTGACCGCGCCACGCAGAAGGTTGCCTTCATCGCTTCCAGCGAAGGCGGCATGGACATCGAGGAAGTGGCTCATTCCACTCCCGAGAAGATCATCACCGAATACATCGACCCGCTGACCGGCCTGTCGGCCGAGCAAGCCACCAAGATCGCCAACGCGATCGGCCTGCCCGCCGACTCCACCGCCCAAGCCGTGGACGTGTTCCAGAAGCTGTATCAGTGCTACATGGAAACCGACGCGTCGCTGGTTGAAATCAACCCGCTGAACCGCGACAGCAAGGGCAACATCATCGCCCTGGACGCCAAGTTCAACTTCGACCCCAACGCCCTGTTCCGCCACCCGGAAATCGTCGCCTACCGCGACCTGGACGAAGAAGACCCCGCTGAAATCGAAGCCAGCAAGTTCGACTTGGCCTACATCCAGCTCGAGGGCAACATCGGCTGCCTGGTGAACGGCGCCGGTCTGGCCATGGCCACGATGGACACCATCAAGCTGTTCGGCGGCGAGCCGGCCAACTTCCTGGACGTCGGCGGCGGCGCAACGGCCGAGAAGGTCACCGAAGCCTTCAAGATCATGCTCGCGAACAAGAGCGTGAAGGCCATTCTGGTCAACATCTTTGGCGGCATCATGCGCTGCGACGTCATCGCCGAAGGCGTGATCGCGGCTTGCAAGGCCGTCAACCTGAACGTGCCGCTGGTCGTGCGCATGAAGGGCACCAACGAAGAACTCGGCAAGAAGATGCTGGCCGACTCCGGCCTGCCGATCATCAGCGCCGACACGATGGCCGAAGCGGCCACCCGCGTCGTAGCCGCCGTTAAGTAAATATGCCCCCTCGCCGCGCCCCTTCGTGGCTTGCTGCCCCCCATGGGGGAGCTTTCCACCTTGGGACGGCCCGGCGGTAAAAGAAATTGCCAAGGATTCACAAATGTCGATTCTGATCAACAAGGACACCAAAGTCATCACCCAGGGCATCACGGGCAAGACGGGCCAGTTCCACACCCGTATGTGCCGTGAGTATGCCAATGGCAAAGCCGCCTTCGTGGCCGGCGTGAACCCCAAGAAAGCGGGTGAAGACTTTGAAGGCGTGCCGATCTTTGCTTCCGTCAAGGAAGCCAAGGCCGACACCGGCGCAACCGTGTCCGTCATCTACGTGCCGCCCGCCGGCGCCGCTGCCGCCATCTGGGAAGCCGTCGAAGCCGAACTGGATCTGGTGATCTGCATCACCGAAGGCATCCCGGTCCGTGACATGCTGGAAGTCAAGAACCGCATGAAGGCCAAGGGCAGCAAGACGCTGCTGCTGGGCCCGAACTGCCCCGGCCTGATCACGCCGGACGAAATCAAGATCGGCATCATGCCCGGTCACATCCACCGCAAGGGTCGCATCGGCATCGTCAGCCGTTCGGGCACCCTGACGTACGAAGCCGTGGCGCAAGTCACCGAACTGGGCCTGGGCCAATCCAGCGCCGTCGGTATCGGTGGCGACCCCATCAACGGCCTGAAGCACGTCGACGTCCTGAAGATGTTCAATGACGATCCCGACACCGACGCCGTCATCATGATCGGCGAAATCGGCGGCCCCGACGAAGTCAACGCCGCTGAATGGGCGAAGGACAACATGAAGAAGCCGGTCGTCGGCTTCATCGCTGGTGTCACCGCTCCTCCTGGAAAGCGCATGGGCCACGCTGGCGCCCTGATCTCCGGTGGCGCCGACACGGCCGACGCCAAGCTGGAAGTCATGGAAGCTTGCGGCATCCGCACCACGCGCAATCCCTCCGAAATGGGCAAGCTGCTCAAGTCGGTGCTGTAAGCCTTTCAGCATTGCGTACAAAAAAGCCCGCTTCGGCGGGCTTTTTTTCGGCCGGTCGGCGCGGGTCTTCAGCGAAATTTCTGTGGTTTTCCTAGGGTAATCCCGTGTCCAAACTGCGTTCGTCCAAACATACGGAAAGCTGAACGAAACTATAATGAAAGAAATTTCGCACGTACCCAGCAAGAATGCCGTCGGGCTCGCACCAAGACGGTCAGTACGGCTTTTGGTTTTTTTCATCCATTAATTTGGTTCGTCCTAGGGGGATCAACACCTAGGAAAGAGAGGCATGGAACTCAGTTCAGCGGCATTCTGGATAGCGCTGCTCCAGATCATTTGGGTCAATATTCTGCTATCGGGCGACAACGCCGTGGTTATTGCGCTGGCGGCGCGCTCGCTGCCTCCGGCGCAGCAAAAGAAGGCGATCACGATCGGCTCGGCCGCCGCGATCATCATGCGTATCGTGCTGACCCTGGTGGCGGCCAAGTTGCTGTTGTTGCCGTACCTGAAGCTGATCGGCGCGTTGCTGCTGGTCTACATCGGCGTGACGCTGCTGTTGCCGGAAGGCGAAGACGACGGCGCGGGCAAGACGCAAGGCAATTTGCTGACCGCGATCCGCACTATCATGATTGCCGACCTGGTCATGAGCCTGGATAACGTGGTGGCCGTCGCTGCCGCGGCGATGGGCGACACGACCTTGCTGGTGTTGGGCCTGGCCATCAGCATCCCCTTGGTCATCTTCGGCAGCACGTTGCTTTTGAAGGTTATTGAGCGCTTCCCGATCATCGTCTGGGTGGGTGCGGCGTTGCTGGGCTTCATCGCCGGCGAATTGTTGGTGGGTGACCCCGCCTTGCAAGAGCCGGTGGCGCGTCTCGACGCGGCCCTGGGCGTATCGCATCACAGTTTCGAACTGATGACCGGTGCATTGGGCGCGATTCTGGTGCTGGCAATTGGTAAAGTTTTGCTGATGCGCCAGAAAGCTGAATGAAAGCTGAATTACAATAATTAGTTGTTTTAATGATCTCGCCGCGCAGTGCGCGGCGGGGTGGCCGGCTCGGGACCGGCCTTTCTTTTCATAAATGCCTTCGGGGGTTCATAGTGCTTGAGTTTTTCCAGACGCTGAGTTGGGCAGCGGTATTCCAGATCATCCTCATCGACATCCTGCTCGGCGGCGACAACGCGGTGGTTATCGCGCTGGCGTGCCGCAACCTTGCGCCCAAGCAGCGCATGCAGGGCATTCTTTGGGGCACCGCGGGCGCCATCATCCTGCGTGTCGTGCTGATTGCTTTCGCATTGACGCTTCTGTCGATTCCTTTCCTGAAGGTCGTTGGCGGTCTGCTGCTGGTCTGGATCGGCGTCAAGCTCTTGATCCCCGAAGACGATGCGCACGGCAACGTGAAGGGCGGAACGTCCATCGCCGCCGCCATCAAGACCATCATCATTGCTGACTTCGTAATGAGCCTGGACAACGTGATCGCCATTGCCGGCGCGGCCCAGAACGCCCACGCCGACCATCAGATCGGCCTGGTTGCCTTCGGCCTGATCGTCAGCGTGCCGATCATCATCTGGGGCAGCACCCTGGTCCTGAAGCTGATCGACAAGTATCCGTTGGTGGTTACGTTTGGCGCCGCGCTCCTGGGCTGGATCGCCGGTGGCATGCTGATTACCGATGTGGTTGTCGAACGTCAATTCGGTGTGCAGCCGACTACGGTTAAAATCGCTGCAGAAATTATCGGCGCCTTGCTCGTTGTTGTCCTTGGACGGTGGCTGGCAAGCCGCAAAACCGCTTCCAAGGAATCAGCACATGAGTCTGCGTAGATCCGTCGATCCCCAGCAATCCGAATCGGGCCTGAGCCTCCTTCAGGGCCTTTTCGTGCTGGCCATCCTCGGGGTAGTCGCGACGGTCATCGTCTCCAATTTCGTTTGATGACCGCACGTGTCTCTTCCGCAACGCCTGGTCATCGCGACCCGCGCCAGCCGGCTTGCCCTGTGGCAAGCCGAGCATGTGCGCGACCGGCTGCGCACGCTGTACCCGGCGTGCGCGGTTGAGCTTCTTACCCTGACAACCCGAGGCGACCAGATCCTGGACCGTACCCTGTCCAAGGTCGGTGGCAAGGGTCTTTTCGTCAAGGAACTTGAAAACGCGTTGCTCGACGGGCGCGCCGATCTTGCCGTGCACTCTTTGAAAGACGTGCCGGTGGATCTGCAAGCCCCGTTCGAGCTGTGCGCCATTCTTGATCGCGCGGACCCGCGCGATGCCTTCGTATCGAATCGCTTTGCCTGTCTGGCAGATCTGCCGGCGGGCGCGGTCGTGGGTACGTCAAGCCTGCGGCGCGAATCGCAGATTCGTGCGCGCTTTCCTGAACTGGTCGTCAAACCGCTACGCGGCAACCTGGACACGCGTCTGGGCAAGCTGGACAAGGGCGAGTACGACGCCATTGTGCTGGCCGCCGCGGGGTTGGAACGCCTGGGCCTTCAGGCGCGCATCCGCAGCCTGCTGGACCCGGCCGACAGTCTGCCGGCCGCCGGGCAGGGCGCCTTGGGCATCGAAATCCGCAACGACCGCGACGACATGCGCGCGTGGCTCTCGCCGCTGATCAGCGCGGCCACGACGTCATGCGTGCAAGCCGAACGGGCGGTGTCTCGCAGGCTGGGCGGTTCCTGTCAGGTGCCGCTGGCGGCGTTTGCCCAGATCTCTGGCGACACCTTGTCATTGCGCGCCCTGGTGGCCTCGCCGGATGGCGTGCGCATGGTCCACACGGCCCGCAGCGGCCCGGTGGCCGATGCCGAAGCCTTGGGTGAAGCCGCCGCACAAGAGCTGCTGGATGCCGGCGCCGCTGCCATCCTTCAGGAACTGCTGCAAGCCGACCCTCGGCCGGACTGATGTCCAGCCCCGCCCGAGTCGCCGTCCTGACGCGGCCCGAAGGGCGCAACGAGGCGCTGGCCGGCCGTCTGACCGACGCCGGCTGGTCCGCCTGTATTCTGCCCGCGCTGGAAATCCATCCGCTTGATGTCCCCGCCGCGCAATTGCCGCGCCCGGCCGACTTCGACATGGTCGTGTTCGTCAGCGGCAACGCGGCCAAGCAGTACTTGCGCCAACTTGCTGCCGCGCACGGTCTGCATGCGTGGCCCGCCGGGGTGATTGCCGCCACGGTCGGTCCGGCCAGCGCCCAAGCGCTGCGCGAGTCCCCAACGTTTGGCGCGAATACAACAGTTCTGCACCCTGGCGACGATGCAGCCAGCCACGATTCCGAAGCTTTGTGGGCCGTGCTGCGCGGCCTGCCAGCCTTGCCGCCGCGCGTGCTGCTCGTGCGCGGCACGCAGGGCAGGGACTGGTTGGGTGACCAATTGCAGGCGCACGGGGTGGCCGTGACGCGCCATGCGGCCTACCTGCGGCGGCCCGCCGTGTGGGACGCCTCGGCGCTGGCGCCATTGCGTGGCTGGGCCCAGGCGGGCGTAACGGCCATCTGGCTTATCACCAGCGGCGAAGGCGCCGATGCCGTGCGCGCCAATCTGGACGCTGCCGGCCTGACGCCGTGGTGGCAACAATGCCACTTTGTGTTGACGCATCCAACGCTGGCGCGGCGCGTACCCCCGGCCTGTCATGGCGCCGATGGGCCGGCAATGGTAAAAATCTGCTTGCCCAACGACGAGTCGATATTCCAGGCTTTTGTTGCTGCTTGATTCGTTGCATCGGACTGACACCGAATACAATCGCGTCATGACAGACAAGACTCCCGCTACCGATCCGGTCGTTCACACGGCCGCCCCGGGCGCAAGCGCGCCCGCATCGGCCCCGGCCGATCCCGTCAAGGCCCGTCCGGCCAAGCGCGGCAATGGCCCCTTGGTCACCGCCCTGATAATCGTCATCCTGCTTGCCGTGGGCCTGGGTTACGCGTTGTGGAAGCAGCGCACCCAGTTCGTGTCCGCCGGCCGCGAGGTTGCCACGCGCATCGACACGCTGACCGCCGACGTGGCGCAGGCGCGCAAGGACACGCGCGAGGCCCTGGCGCTGGCGCAGGCGCAAGCCGGCCGCGTGGGCGAGCTTGAAGACACCGTCCGCGAAACCCAAAGCCAGTACAACGCGCTGCAACAGGCGTGGCAGAACTTCAACGACAGCGCCAGTGACGAACTGCTGGCCAACGACGTCGAACGCCTGTTGACCATCGGCAACCAGCAATTGCGCCTGGCCGGCAACGTGTCCAACGCCATCGTTGCACTGGAAACCGCGCAGGCCCGCCTGGCACGCGCCGACCGCCCGCGTTTTTCAAGCCTTCAACAAGCCATCAACGGCGACCTGGATCGCCTGCGCGCCGTCTCCACCGTGGACATTCCCGCCCAATCCGCGCGCATCGAACGCCTGGTGGCGCTGGTCAACAAGGCGCCGCTGCTGGTGCCCGATTCCGCCGCGCCGGGCATGGCCGCCGCTGGCGAAACCCAGCCCGCCGCCGCGCCCGCACCCACGATCGATCCGCAAGCCGGCTTGCCCGCCGACGCGCCCTGGTGGCAGCGCTGGCGCGCCGAAGTCGTGTCGTGGCCCGGCCGCGCGGGTTCGGCCCTGGCGCACGAACTTGGCGGCCTGATCACCATCCAGCGCGTTGACGAACCGGCCGCGTTGCTGCTGTCGCCCGAGCAAGCCGACCAGGTGCGTGGCACGCTGCGCCAGCGTCTGCTGACCGTGCAGCTGGCCATGTTGATGCGTCAACCCGCTGTCTGGAAGAGCGAACTCGACAACGTCGGCGTCACCTTGTCCAAGTACTTCGACTCCCGTTCACCCGATACGGTCGCCGCGCAAACGCTGGCGCGTGAACTGGCCCAGACGGACATCGCCGTGCGCATGCCGGACGTGGCCGACAGCCTGAACGCCGTGGCCGCCTTGCGCGCCGCGGGCTTCAAGACCAGCGGGCAGGATTGAGCCTTATGCGTACCTGGTTCTGGACACTGCTGCTCGCCGTCATCGCCGTCGCCCTGGCGGTGGTGCTGCGCTCGCATTCCGGCAACGTGCTGTTGCTGGTCTGGCCGTGGCGCATTGGAATGTCGCTGACGTTGGCCGTGCTGCTGATCGTGGCCGCCTTCATCGTGCTTTATGTGGGTTTGCGCCTGCTGGCGTGGCTGCTCGCCATTCCGGATCGCGTTCGCGTGTGGCGCGGCAAGCGCGCACAGGCGCGTGACCACGAATTGCTGGAACGCGGCTGGATCGGCCTGCTTGAAGGCCGTTACGCGGTTGCCGAAAAAGACCTGACCAAGCTGCTAGAGCAAACCAAGGTGCAAACGCGCCGCGTGCTGGCCGCCTTGTCCGCGGCGCGCGCCGCGCATGGCTTGGGCGAATTCGACCGGCGCGACCGCCTGCTTGCCACCGCGCAAGAACAGGCCGGCACCGACCCCGGACTGACGGAAGCCACGGCAACCGTGTCGGCCGACATGCTGCTGGACCAGGGCCGCCCCGAGCGCGCGCTGGCCGTGCTGGCGCCGTTGGCGGACGGCGGCGCACGCCATCTGCACACGATGCGCCTGCTGCTGCGCGCACACACCGCATTGCATCACCAGGAACAGGTTTTCACGCTTGCACGCGGGCTGGTGCGTCGCAATGCCCTGGCCCGTGGCGAGGCCGACGTGTTGATCGATACGTCCGGCGCCGCGCGCCTGCGCGCCGCCGCGCACAGCGATGCGTGGCGCGCCATCTGGAAAGACCTGAAAGCCGAAGAGCGCCTGCTGCCGGATATCGCGCTGGCCGGCGCCGCCGCCTTCGAGGCGGCCGGCGAGCCCAACGAAGCGGCGCGCGTGCTGGAAGCCGCCATCGCCGTGAAGTTCAACCCGGCACTGGTGGCCGCCTACGCCCGCTGCGACGCCGAGCAGGTGTCGCGCCGTCTGGCCAAGGCCGAGACCTGGTTGCAGCAACGCCCGACCGACCCCGATCTGCTGACCGCGTTGGGCATGCTGTGCCTGAACGGCCAGTTGTGGGGGCAGGCCGAACGCTACCTGCTGCGCAGCCTCAGCCGCCGCGGCGATGCGCAAACGCATGCGTTGCTGGGCAGCCTTTATGACCGCCTGGACCGACCCGCCGATGCCGTGCGCCACTGGCGCTTGGCCACGGCGGCCAGCATGGCGCTGCCGGTGCTGGCGGCCGATGCGGCCTTGCCCGCGGCGGACACCGGATCGGACCCGTACCGCGTGGACGCCGAAGGCGGCTATGCGGTGGGCTTGTCGGACTCGGACGGCGATGCCGATGTGGGCGGCGACTACCCGTCGTTGCCTCCCGCCGTAGCCGCCTCGGCCTCTGACTACGTGCTGGACCCGGACGCCCGGGTCAGCCGCGACCAGCGCGACCGCGCGCTGGCGCCCGAAGACGCGCCGCTGGCGGGCGGCACGTCGGATATCGACGAGTACTTCGACAGCGCCCCGATTCCGGCGGCGGCTTTCGATGAACCCGTGCCCACGTATTCGCCGGTGCCCGCCGCCCCCGCGAAGCCCGCGCCCGCCCCGGCGTCGGCTCCGGTGCCGACGACCAAGCCGCCGTTCAAGGACGACGGCTCGCTTTGAACATTTCTTCAGACAAACAACAAGGTTGAATCATGAGTCTTGATCGCGTCTCCCCTGGCAAGAAGCTGCCGGAAGACTTCAACGTCATCATCGAAATCCCCATGAACGCCGACCCGGTGAAGTACGAGGTCGACAAGGACACGGGCGCGATTTTCGTTGACCGCTTCATGCTGACCGCCATGCACTACCCGTGCAACTACGGCTACATTCCCCAAACCCTGTCGGACGACGGCGACCCCGCCGACGTGCTGGTCCTGACCCCGTTCCCGATCCAGATCGGCGCCGTCGTGCGCTGCCGCGCCATTGGCGTGCTGGAAATGGACGACGAGTCGGGCGGCGACGCCAAGCTGTTGGCCGTGCCGATCGAAAAGCTGTACCCCCCGTACCGCAACATCAAGTCGTACGAAGACCTGCCGACCGAAGACGTCGCTCGTATCCAGCACTTTTTCGAGCACTACAAAGATCTCGAAAAGGGCAAGTGGGTCAAGGTCAAGGGTTGGAAGGGCGTGGACGCCGCTCACGAAGAAATCGTGAACAGCGTCGAACGCTACAACAAGGCCTGATCAGGCTTTGGTCCGCGCCGGTGTTGCACCGGCGGGGGCCCTGATGCGGCGCGGCCGCGACGGCATGATGCCGATCGCCGCCGCGCCGTTGCTTTGCGGGGCTTGCAGGTTCTGCGACACCGCGGCCGCCGCCACCTGGATGCGCGCTTGCAATACATCTAGGCGCGCTGCCGACGTGTTCGCCTGGGCGGCAATGAAGACCAGGCTGCCCACTACCTTTTGGTCGGGGCTGAAAATCGCCGCGCCGATCCCCATCAAGCCGGGGTCGACCTCGCCATGCGACACGCACACCCCCGCCGTGCGCAGCCGTTTCAGGTTGGCGCGAAATTCGTCCCAGTCTTCGCCCAGGCCCGCCTCGCGGATTTCAGCCGCGTGCCACAGCATCAGGTTGCGCAATTGATAGGGCGGCAGGTTCGCCAGGATGGGCTTGGCCGTCGCGCCCCTGAACATCGGGAAGGGCCGGCCGCGCGCATAGCTGGATTCGATCGAGTTGTCGGTCCAGTAGCGATCCACGCACATGACCTTGTCGCCGTAGTAGCTGCACAGCATCAGGTTGGCGTGCAGCTCGTCGCCCGTGGCACGCATGACGTCGCGCGCCGCGCGCATCAGCGGGTCGTGCTGGCGCAGATGGCGATCCAGTTCGATGATGCGTGAGCCCAGCACGTACGCGCCGCCCGCCGTAGGGGCAAGCAGCCCGCTTTCCGTCAGCGATTTCAGGTAGCGATACGCGGTGGCGCGCGAGCAATCCAGATGCGCCATGACGTCCTCCTGGAACGCGGCGGTGGTGTCGTCGCGAAAAAGGTCAAGGATGGACAGCATGCGATCGGGAGTGCTCATTGCGTGGAGACGTGCCTAGTGAATGTGGAAGCCGCCGTTGACGTCGACCACGATGCCGGTTGAATAAGAGGACAGGTCCGAGGCCAGGAACAGAATGGCTTGGGCAACCTCGGCGGGCGAGCCGAAACGTTGCAGCGGAATGCCCTGTTTGAGTTCTTGTTCCCAATTTTCGCCGAATTTTCCCAGCGTCATGTCCGTTTCGATAATGCCGGGCGCCACGCAATTGGCGCGCACGCCGCGTGGGCCCAGTTCGCGCGCCAGCGCTTTGGTGAAACTGATGACGCCGCCCTTGGACGCCGCGTAATGCGAGCCGCCCAGCAGGCCGCCGCCGCGCAGGGCGGCGGTGGAGCCCAGGTTGACGATGGCCGCTTGCCGCGTGCTTTCCAGCAGTGCGGGCAGGGCGGCGTGCGTGACGTTGTAGGTGCCGGTCAGGTTGACGTCGACCATGCGGCGGAATTCGTCCTCGGGCAAGTCCCAGATGCGCGTGGCGGCCACGATGCCGGCGTTGTTGACCAGCACGTCGATGCCGCCCAGCGCCTTCACGGCGCGCGCCATCGCGGCCTTGCACGAGGCGCCGCGCGACACGTCGCAATGCAGGTTGACGCGGCCGTCCTCCACCGCGCCCGGGCCATCTTCGGGATAGGCGTGGTCCAGCACCGCAACGCTGGCGCCCTGCGCCAGGAAGAGCTCGACAACGGCCGCGCCGATGCCACGGGGGTTGGCGCCCCCCGTGATCACGGCGCGCTTGCCGGCCAGGAGCGACAGCGCGCCGTTCATCACGACTTCACCAGTGAGCAGCCGCCGTCCTTGAGCGGACGGAACGCCTGTTCGGCCGGAATCTTGCGCACCAGGTTGTAGTAGTCCCAGTCGCGCTTGGATTCCGACGGCTTCTTGACCTGAAACAGATACAGGTCACGCATGACGCGGCCGTCCTCGCGGACGCGGCCGTTTTCCGTCATGAAGTCGTTGATGGGCGTGTCGTGCATTTTCTTCAACACGGGTTCGGATGCGTCCGTGCCGGCGGCCTTGATGGCATTCAGGTAATGCATGGTGGCGCTGTAGTTACTGGCCTGCACCATCGACGGCATGCGCCCCGTGCGCTTGAAATAGCGTTCGGACCATTGGCGCGCCTTGTCATCCTGGTCCCAATAGAAGGGCTCCACCAGGTTCAGCCCTTGCGCGTATTCCAGCCCCACGCTGCGCACATCCACGATGCTCATGAACAGCGCGGCCACCCGTTGCTTGCTGCCCATGATGCCGAATTCAAAGGCTTGCTTGATGCTGTTGATGGTATCGCCGCTGCCGTTGGCCAGACCGATGACCTGCGCCTTGGACGCTTGCGCCTGCAACAGGAACGACGAGAAGTCCGAGCTGGCGATGGGGTGGCGCACGCTGCCCACGACCTGGCCGCCCTTGGCTTTGACGACGGCCATGGCGTCGCGTTCCAGTGAATGGCCGAACGCGTAGTCGGAGGTGATGAAGAACCAGCTTTTGCCGCCGTCCTCAATCACGCCGTTGGCCACGCCGGTGGCATAAGCGTAGGTGTCGTAGGTCCAGTGCATGCCGTTGGGCGAACACGCCTTGCCCGTCAGGTCGGCCGAGCCCGCGCTGGTGAAGATGACGACGCGCTTCATCTGGCGGGTCAGGTCCTGCACGGCCAGCGCGATGGCCGAATTGGGCACGTCCAGGATCAGGTCCACCTTGTCGTTCTCGTACCAGCGCCGCGCCACCGACACCCCGATGTCCACCTTGTTCTGGTGGTCGGCCGAGATCACTTCGATGGGCTTGCCCAGCACGTTGCCACCGAAATCCTCGACGGCCATCTTCACGGCTTCGACGCCGAACTTGCCGGACAGGTCCGCCATCATGCCGGACTGATCGCCCAACACGCCGATCTTCACGACGTCATCGGATACCTGCGCCATGGCGGGCACGGACAGGGCGCCCAGCACGCAGGCGGCAAGGCTGTTCTTGATACGGGTCTTCATGGGGTGTCTCCTTGGGGGCTTGTTCTTTTGCGCGCCGCCCTGTGCCGGGCGGTCATGCGGGGTCGTGCGGGTTGGCAAGGCCGGGGGGCTTACTCCAGCGTCTGGCCGGCGTAGGCGTCGATGAACAAATTGGGCTTCAAGAAAAAGCTGAGGACGAGCGCGCCGTTGGGCGCGCGCGCGATGTGCTGGTTGCCGCGCGGCCGCCACACGTAGTCGCCCGCGCGGACCTCGCCTTCGGCATCCACGATGGAGCCTTCCAGCACATAGGTCTGTTCGACTTCCACGTGTTCGTGCAGCGGCAGTTCGGTGCCGGGCTGCCAGCGGAACAGGGCGGTCAGCAAGCCGGTTTCCTTGTCCTGCATCAGCACCTTCATGTCGATGCCTTCCACTTGCGTGGGTTTCCAGGGCAGTTCGGCCACTTTCAAAAAGCGCGACGCCAAGGGCGGCAGCGCATTCGCGGCGGGGCAGCCGGGGGTTTCGAGGGCCATGATTGTCTCCTAGCCAGAACTCGTTATCGAAGATAAAGCAAGAATCTTGTTATTGAGTGTTCGAAAATAGTCGCGTATATTGAGATTCATGTCAACCATGTCTTGCGCGAAAAAGCAGGGGTGACACAGGCCGGACCTAGAGATCCGATGCCGATAAAACAAGGAGACAAGTTTGAAACACGACTATCTGGACCAGACGTTCGGTCTGGCAGGGCGCGTCGCGCTGGTGACGGGCGCGGCAAGAGGGCTGGGCTACGCCATCGCCGAAGCGCTGGGCCGCGCGGGGGCGCGGGTGGTGGTCAACGACCTGTCCGAAGCCGCCTGCGACGCCGCCGCCGCCAAGCTGGCCGCGCTGGGGATCGACGCCCACGGCGTGCCGTTCGACGTGGCGGACGCGGGCGCCGTCACCGACGCCGTGGCGCGTCTGGATGACGTGGGCCTGTCCATCGACGTATTGGTCAGCAATGCCGGCAACCAGAATCGCAAGCCGGTCGTCGAGATGACGCCGGCCGAGTGGCAGGCCTTGCAGAACGTGCATGTGAACGGCGCGTTTCATTGCGCGCGCGCCGTGCTGCCGGGCATGGGCAAGCGCGGCTTCGGCCGCATCGTGCTGATGTCATCGGTGGCGGGCCAGGCGACCATGCCCAATATTGCCGCCTACGCCACCGCCAAGGGCGCCATCGCCGCCTTCACGCGCGCGCTGGCCGTGGAATATGGCGCCAGCGGCATCACTTGCAACGCGCTGGCCCCCGGCTTTGTGCGCACCGATTTCACGCAGGGCCTGCAAGACAACCCCCAATTCCAATCGTTCCTGTCGGCCTCGGTGCCGGTGGGCCGATGGGCCACGCCGGAAGACGTTGCGCCTGCCGTGGTGTACCTGGCCTCGAAGGCCGCATCGTTCGTCAACGGGCATGTCCTGGCGATCGACGGCGGCCTGTTGGCCCGCATGTAAGAGGCCACCATGACGACGCCAAGCACCCAAGCGGTTCTGTCCGCACAGGGGCTGGTCAAGCGATTCGGCGGCTTCAATGCCGTCGATGGCGTGACCCTTGCCCTGCACGAAGGCTCCATCCACGCCTTGATCGGCCCCAATGGCGCCGGCAAGACCACCTGCTTCAATCTGCTGACCAAGTTCCTGACGCCGGATGCGGGCGTCATTCATTACCGCGGCCGCGATATCACGGCGCTGGCGCCCGAGCAGATTGCGCGGCTGGGCATCGTGCGGTCGTTCCAGATCTCGGCCGTGTTCCTGGGCCTTACCGTGCTGCAGAACATGCGCGTGGCGCTGATGCGCCAGCATGGCGACGGCATGCGTTTCTGGCGCAGCCGCCGCAGTGTCGATCGCCTGAACGAACGCGCCATGGAGCTGCTGGACGCGGTGGGCCTGGCCAACCTGGCGGATACAACAGCGGCCATGCTGCCGTATGGTCGCAAGCGCGCGCTGGAAATCGCGATGACGCTGGCGCTGGACCCCGACATCATGTTGCTGGACGAGCCCATGGCCGGGCTGGGCCAGGAAGATGTGGCCCGCATCGCCGCGTTGATCCGGCGCGTGGCGGTGAACCGCAGCATCCTGATGGTCGAGCACAACCTGTCCGTGGTGGCGGACCTGTCCGACACCATCACCGTGCTGGCGCGCGGCGCGGTGCTGGCGCAAGGCGACTACGCCGCCGTGTCGCGCGATGAGCGCGTCATCACCGCGTACATGGGCTCGGACGAGGAGGCGCACTGACATGCTGGCCATCAACGACCTTAACGCCTGGTACGGGGAATCCCACGTGCTGCATGGCGTGAATATCGACGTCCAGCGCGGCGAACTTGTCACCATCCTGGGCCGCAACGGCGCGGGCAAGACCACGACGCTGCGCGCCATCATGGGCATCCTGGACAAGCGGCGCGGCTCCATCCGTTTGAACGGGCAGGAAACGGTGAGCATGGCGCCCCACCGCATCCCGCGCCTGGGCGTGGTGTATTGCCCCGAAGAACGGGCGGTGTTCCGCAGCTTGAGCGTCACCGAAAACCTGCTGCTGCCGCCGCGCCTGGCGGACGGCGGCATGTCGCTGGACGAAATCTACACGCTGTTTCCCAACCTGCGCGAACGCAGCGCCAGTTCCGGCGGCAACCTGTCGGGTGGCGAGCAGCAGATGCTGGCCATCGCGCGCATCCTGCGCACCGGTGCGCAGCTGATCCTGCTGGACGAACCCACCGAAGGCCTGGCGCCCGTCATCGTGCAGCAGATCGGACACGCCATCCGCACGCTGAAAGAACGCGGCTTCACCATCGTGCTGGTCGAGCAGAACTTCCGCTTTGCGACCAAGGTGGCCGACCGCCACTACGTCATGGAGCACGGCTGCGTGGTCGACCAGTTGTCGGCGGATGAGGCGCGCCGCGATCCTGCCCGGATCGCACGCCGCCTGGGCGTCTGAAAGGAGAATCCCTGTGTTCGAAATTTTCGGTGTGCCGTCCACGGCGCTGTTCGGCCAGCTGTTGCTGGGCCTGATCAACGGGTCTTTCTACGCCTTGCTATCGATCGGGCTGGCGGTGATTTTCGGCCTGTTGAACATCATCAACTTTGCCCATGGCGCGCAGTACACGGCCGGCGCGTTCCTGGCGTGGATGCTGCTCAATTACCTGGGCGTGAACTACTGGGCCGCGCTGGTGCTGGTGCCGCTCATCATGGCGGTGTTTGCCGTGGTGGTCGAGCGCCTGCTGATTTCCCGCACCTATCGCATGGACCACTTGTACGGGCTGCTGCTCACGTTCGGCATCGCACTGCTGATCGAAGGCGGGCTGCGCCAGGCCTATGGCGTGTCGGGGCTGCCGTACACGATTCCGAAAGCCCTGTCCGGTGGTGTGAACCTGGGCTTCATGTTCCTGCCGTGGTATCGCGGATGGGCGGTGGCCGTGTCGCTGGTGCTGTGCCTGGCGGTCTGGGTGCTGATCGAAAAAACGCGCGTGGGCGCCATGCTGCGCGCCGCCACCGAGAACCCGACCATCGTGCGTTCCTTCGGCATCAACGTGCCGCTGTTGATCACGCTGACCTACGCGCTGGGCGTGGCGCTGGCATCGGTGGCGGGCGTGATCGCCGCGCCCATCTACCAGGTGAGCCCGATGATGGGGTCGAACCTGGTGGTCGTGGTGTTCGCGGTGGTGGTGATCGGCGGCATGGGGTCCATCATGGGCGCCATCATCAGCGGCTTCGGGTTGGGCATCATCGAGGGGCTGACCAAGGTGTTCTACCCCGAGGCCGCCAACCTGGCGATCTTCATCATCATGGTGCTGGTGCTGCTGTGCAAGCCGGCCGGCCTGTTCGGCAAGCCCTTGCAGGTGCAGAACGTGCTGGCTGCCGAAGCCACCCGCCAGCCCGTGCAGCTGAGCCGGCGCGCGATGCGCATATCCATGGCGGTGCTGGCCCTGGTGGCGCTGGCGGCGCCGTGGTTCGTCTATCCCACGTTCCTGATGAAGGTGCTGTGCTTTGCGCTGTTCGCGGCGGCGTTCAACCTGCTGGTGGGCTATGTGGGGCTGCTGTCGTTCGGCCACGCGGCCTTCTTCGGCGCGGCGGCCTATGCGACCGGCATCGTCATGAAGGTGCTGGGCGCCACGCCCGAACTCGGGCTGTTGGCGGGCGTGGTCACGGGCGGGCTGCTGGGCCTGTTGTTCGGCGCCATCGCCATCCGGCGCCAGGGCATCTACTTCGCCATGATTACGTTGGCGCTGTCGCAACTGGTCTATTTCATTGCGGTGCAAGCGGGCTTCACAGGCGGCGAGGACGGCTTGCAAAGCGTGCCGCGCGGCAAGCTGTTCGGTATTTTCGACCTGCAGAACGTGATGCCCATGTATTACTTCACGCTGGCCGTGTTTGCGCTGGGCTATGCCTTCGTGCTGCGCGTGCTTAATTCTCCGTTCGGCGAAGTGATCCGGTCGGTGCGCGACAACGAGCAGCGGGCACGATCGCTGGGCTATTCCACGTCGCGTTACAAGCTGCTGGCCTTCACGCTGTCGGCCTCGGTGGCGGGGCTGGCGGGCGGCTTGAAGGTGCTGGTTTTCGGCGTGGCCTCATTGACGGATGTGCACTGGCACGCCAACGGCGAGGTCGTGCTGATGGCGCTGCTGGGCGGTATCGGCACCGTGTTCGGTCCGCTGGCCGGCGCCTTCACGTTTGTGTCCCTGCAAAATTACCTGGCACCGCTGGGGTCTTGGGTGCTGATCGTGCAAGGGGCCATCTTTGTCTTGTGCGTGTTGCTGTTGCGAGACGGCATCATGGGATTGATTGCGCGCGCCTGGCTGGCCGCGACGCGTTCCAGGAAGGAGTCCTGATGTTTCTGCATGTGGTGATGTTGCAACTGTCGTCGGCCGCCGACGCCCGCTTTCATGAACGCGTCCAGGCTTATTGCGATCGGGTGATGGCCGAATGCGATGGGGTGGCGGGCTATGCGTTCCGGCCCAATCAGGCCGGCCGCGCCGACGGCCTGACCCACGCGGTGGTGGCCGCCTTCACTGACGAGGCGGCCCATGACCGCTACCAGGTGTCGCCCGCGCACCAGGAAATGAAAACCTATATGGCCGGCTTCATCGAGCGCCTGGTGGTTTTCGATGGTGAAATCCCTACGTTTTCCTGAACGAAACCCGGCCGCCCCTGGTGTCGGGAAAGGGATAAACTCGCGGATGATTTTTACCTTACGCGCCGCGCCTTTCGCGCGGGGGGTAAGATATTTGGCCGGTTTTCAGTCACGTATTTGTCATAGGTTGATCGCTCATGGACTACGTATTACCTCCCCAGCCGCCCGTCGCGGTCCCCGTGGACGGCAGCGCCGCGTTGTTTCCGGTGCGCCGCGTCTATTGCGTGGGTCGCAACTACGCCGAACACGCCAAGGAAATGGGCTTCACCGGCCGTGAAGATCCGTTCTTCTTCTGCAAGCCCGCGGACGCCGTCCGCCCCGTTGCCGACGGTGAGACCGGCAAAATGTCGTATCCGCCCAAGACCTCGAACCTGCACTACGAGATGGAACTGGTCGTGGTGCTGGGCAAGGGCGGCCGCGACATACCGGTCGAGCAGGCCAACGAATGCGTGTGGGGCTATGCGCTGGGCCTGGACATGACCCGCCGCGACCTGCAAGGCGAAATGAAGAAGCAGGGTCGCCCCTGGGAAATCGGCAAGGCGTTCGACGAGTCGGCCCCGATTGGCCCGATCCACCCGCGCAGCGTCGTGGGCACGCTGGACAAGGGCGCCATCTGGCTGGATGTGAACGGCCAGCGCAAGCAATCCAGCGACATCTCGCAGATGCTGTGGAACATCCCGGAAAGCATTTCATACCTGTCGGGCCTGTTCGAATTGCAGCCGGGCGACATCATTTTCACCGGCACGCCCGAGGGCGTGGGCGCCGTGGTGCAGGGCGATGTCATCACCGGCGGCGTGGAAGGCCTGGGCGAACTGCGCGTGCAGATCGTTTGACCTACCCCCACACCATTGGCATCGATATTTTTTTGTTCAGGAGTTGACAGCATGCGCGGCAAGATCGTGCTGACCGCCTTTGTCGTATTCGGATTCGTGCTCGCCGGTTGCAATACCGTTGCGGGCATGGGCCGCGATATGTCACGGGCCGGCAATGCCATCACCAACGCGGCCGACAAATAAGCACCGTCGGCTTGATTGGCACAGGCAAGAAAAAGCCCCTTGAAGTGATTTCAAGGGGCTTTTTTTGTGCGGGGCGTGCAGCAGTGCGCGCAGCAGTGGCGCAGGCCTTACAGCACATCCCCCGCGTAGTCGGCCAGGCGGGAACGTTCGCCGCGCTGCAAGGTGACGTGCCCGGAATGCGGCCAGCCCTTGAAGCGGTCTACGACGAACGTCAGGCCAGAGCTGCCTTCGGTCAGGTACGGCGTGTCGATCTGGGCAACGTTGCCCAGGCAGATCACCTTGGTGCCGGGGCCCGCGCGGGTCACCAGCGTTTTCATCTGCTTGGGCGTCAGGTTCTGGGCCTCGTCGATGATCAGGTACTTGTTCAGGAACGTGCGGCCGCGCATGAAGTTCAGCGACTTGACCTTGATGCGTGAGCGGATCAGGTCCATGGTGGCGGCACGGCCCCAGTCGCCGTTGCCTTCGCCATCGCCCATGTTCAGGACGTCAAGGTTGTCTTCCAGCGCGCCCATCCAGGGCAACATCTTTTCTTCTTCCGTGCCGGGCAGGAAACCGATGTCTTCACCGACCGGCACCGTGACGCGCGTCATGATGATTTCGGTGTAGCGCTTGGTCTCAAGCACCTGCGTGATACCGGCCGCCAACGCCAGCAGCGTCTTGCCCGTGCCTGCCTGGCCCAGCAGCGATACGAAATCGCACTCCGGGTTCATCAGCAGGTTCATGGCGAAGTTCTGTTCGCGGTTGCGCGCCGTGATGCCCCAGACGTTGTTCTTGCCGTGGGTGTAGTCGCGCAGGGTGGCCAGCACCGCCATCTTGCCGCTGACTTCGCGCACCTGCGCGTACAGCGGCATCTGGCCTTCGAAGTAGACGAACTGGTTGACGACGAACTGCGAGCACAACGGACCATGGATACGGTAGAACGTGGTGCCCCCTTGCTGCCAGGATTCCACGTCCTTGCCGTGCTTGTTCCAGAAGTCCTCGGGCAGTTGCATCACGCCCGTGTACATCAGGTCCGAATCTTCCAGGACGTGGTCGTTGAAGTAGTCTTCGGCGGCCATGCCCAGCGCGCGCGCCTTCAGGCGCATGTTGATGTCCTTGGACACCAGCACGACCTCGCGCTGCGGGAATTTTTCTTGCAGGGCGCGCACGACGCCCAGGATCTGGTTGTCGGCCTTGCCCATGGGCAGGTCGGACGGCAGCGTGCTGTGGATGGCCGTCGTCTGGAACATCAGGCGGCCGGTGGCATCCTTGTTGCCCAGCTTGGCCAGCTCCAGCCCTTCATCCAGTTGCGTGGCGTCTTGCACCAGCGCATCCAGCGATCGGCTGACCTGACGCGCGTTGCGCGCTACTTCCGACATGCCTTTCTTTTGATGGTCCAGCTCTTCCAGCGTCATCATCGGCAGGAAGATGTCGTGCTCTTCAAAGCGGAACAGTGAGCTGGGGTCGTGCAGCAGTACGTTGGTGTCCAGCACGAACAGCTTGCGCGGCTCGTTCTGGGCGCGCGGCTTGCCGCGCTTGGTCGGGGCG
>NZ_JBLVOL010000098.1:0-3944 GCF_053543755.1 Achromobacter semiaridum
GCGTCCCGAGCGGCCTGCCCGCGCGGAGCGTCCCGCACGCCCGGAGCGCCCGCCGCGCGCGGATCGCCCCGAGCGGCCGATTCCTGCCGTGACCTACCCAGAAGACCTGCCCGTCAGTGCCCGGCGGCAAGAGATCGCGCGTGCGATCGCGGGCCATCAGGTCGTGATCGTCAGCGGGGAAACCGGCTCGGGCAAGACCACGCAGCTGCCAAAGATCTGCCTGGAACTGGGGCGTGGCCGTCAGAAGATGATCGGCCATACCCAGCCGCGCCGCCTGGCCGCCACCTCTGTCGCCAAGCGCATCGCCGAAGAGCTGAACACGCCGATGGGCGAAGTGGTCGGCTACCAGGTGCGCTTTAACGACCGCACCGGCCCCAACGCGTCCATCAAGCTGATGACCGACGGCATCCTGCTGGCCGAGTCGCAGCGCGATCCGCTATTGCGCCGCTACGACACCATCATCATCGACGAGGCGCACGAACGCAGCCTGAACATCGATTTCCTGCTGGGCTATCTGAAGCAGCTGCTGCCGCGCCGCCCGGATCTGAAACTGATCATCACGTCGGCCACCATCGACGCCGACCGCTTCGCCAAGCACTTTGCGGCTTCGGAAGACAAGCCCGCCCCGGTCATCGAGGTGTCGGGCCGCTTGTACCCGGTGGAAGTGCGCTACCGTCCGGTGCGGGAAGAGCCGGCCGAAGACGCCGCCGTGCCCGCCGCCAAGCCCGGCCGCGACCGCGAGCGTATGTCGGGCGACGAAGAGCGCGACTTGATCGACGCCATAGTCGACGCCGTGGACGAGTGCGCGCGCCATGGCCCCGGCGACGTGCTGGTGTTCTTGCCCGGCGAACGCGAAATCCGCGAATCCGCCGAAGCGCTGCGCAAGCGCCATCCGGCCGGCACCGAAGTGCTGCCGCTGTACGCGCGGCTGTCGCAGGCCGAGCAGGAACAGATCTTCCACCCGCGCACGAATGCGCGGCGCATCGTGCTGGCTACCAACGTAGCCGAAACGTCGCTGACGGTGCCCGGCATCCGGTTCGTGGTCGATAGCGGGCTGGCGCGCATCAAGCGATATTCGTGGCGCAACAAGGTTGAACAGCTGCGCATCGAGCCCATCAGCCGCGCATCGGCCAACCAGCGCGCCGGCCGCTGCGGCCGCGTGGGGCCGGGCTTGTGCATCCGGCTCTACGACGAGCTGGACTTCAATAACCGGGCGCCGTTCACCGACCCGGAAGTGCTGCGCTCGTCGCTGGCGTCCGTCATCCTGCGGATGAAGTCGCTGAAGCTCGACGATATCGAACAGTTTCCGTTCGTCGAGGCGCCGCCGGGCCGCGCGGTGGCCGACGGCTACCATCTGCTGCAAGAGCTGGGCGCGATTGAGCTGGCCTCCGCTTCCGATGACGATGCCGAAGCCACGCGCACCGGCGCGTCGTTCGTGCTGACTGAAACCGGCCATGAGCTGGCCAAGCTGCCGGTCGACCCGCGTATCGGCCGCATGATCCTGGCCGCGCGCGAACATCAATGCCTGGCCGAAATGCTGATCATCGCGTCGGCCCTGTCGGTGCAGGACGCGCGCGACCGCCCCATGCAAGAGCGCGAAGCCGCCGAGGCCGCGCACGCCAAGTTTGCCGACGACAAATCGGAATTCATATCTTTCCTGAAACTGTGGCGCTGGTATGGCGAACAGGTGCAGCACAAGGCGTCGCAGCGCAAGCTGGTGGGCCTGTTGCGGCAGAACTTCCTGTCGCCGATCCGGCTGCGCGAATGGCACGACGTGCACACGCAACTGGCCGCGCTGGTGGGCGAGCAGGGCTGGCGCGTGAACCAGGCGGAAGCCACCTACGAACAGCTGCACCTGGCGCTGCTGTCGGGCCTGTTGGGCAATATCGGATTCAAAAGCGATGAAGGCGGCCATTACCAGGGCGCGCGCGAAATCCGCTTCCACATTCATCCGGGTTCGCGCCTGGTCAAGAAGGCCGGCCGCTGGATCATGGCGGCTGAATTGGTCGAGACCACGCGCCTGTATGCCCGTTGTGTGGCACGGATCGACCCCGTGTGGCTGGAAAAGGTGGGCGCGCATCTGATCCGCAAGAATTGGTCGGACCCGCGTTGGGAAAAGAAGGCCGGGCAGGTGGTGGCCAACGAGCGCGCCACGCTCTATGGCCTGACGATCTACACGGGCAGGCGCATCCAGTATGGCCGCGTCAACCCGACGCAGGCGCGCGAACTCTTCATCCGCCAGGCCCTGGTGCCGGGCGAGATCGACACGCGCCTGGCGTTCGTGGCGCATAACCGCAAGCTGATCGCCGGTATCGAAAAGCTGGAACATCAGACGCGTCGCCCCGACATTCTGGTGGACGACGAACTGATCTTTGCTTTCTACGACCGCCAGTTGCCGGCGGATATCTCGCAGACGGCCTCGCTGGAAAAGTGGGTGTCCAGCCTGGACAAGGCCGCCGCGGCCAAGCTGATGCTGACGCGCGACGAGCTCATGCGCCACGAAGCCGCGGGCGTCACCACCGATGTCTTCCCTAAAAAGGTGGAATGGCAGGGCGTGACGATGGCGCTGGACTATCACTTCGAGCCCGGTTCCCCGCGCGACGGCGTGACCCTGTCGGTGCCCTTGTTTGCGCTGAACCAGATCGACCCGGCGCGCTGCGAATGGCTGGTGCCCGGCATGCTGAAGGAAAAGGTGCATTTGCTGTTGAAGTCGTTGCCGCAGAAGCTGCGTCGCCATTGCGTGCCGCTGCCTGATTACGCGGCCGGCTTTTACGACCGCTGGTTTGAACGCCAGGCCGACCCGCAGCAAGGACTGGTCGAGGCCATCATTGCCGACATGTGGGACCAGGTGCAGGTGCGCCCGGCCGTGGGCGACTTCAAGCTGGAGACCTTGCCCGCGCACTTGTTCATGAACTTCCGCGTGGTGGACGAGCACGGCCGCATGCTGGCGGCCGGGCGCAACCTGGCGCAGCTGCGCGCTGAATTCGGCAAGCAGGCGCAGGCCACGTTTCAGCAACTGGCCGCCAGCGATACGCAGGTGGCCCAGGCGCTGGCACACGAAAACCTGACGACATGGTCGTTCGGCCCCTTGCCGGAAATCATGGAGATCAAGCGGCGTGGGCAGTCGGTGATCGGTTATCCGGCGTTGGTGGATCGCGGCACGCATTGCGACCTGGACGTGTTTGACGACCCGGACGAGGCGCGCAAGCATCATCGCGCCGGCCTGCTGCGGCTATTCCGGCTGGGCCTGCGCGAGCAGGTCAAGTTCCTGGAAAAGAACCTGGCCGACCTGACCAAAATCAGCATGCTGTACATGACGCTGGGCACGCAGGAAGAATTGCGCGACCAGATCATCGACTGCGCGCTGGGCCAGGCCTGCCTGGCCGAACCCTGGCCGGTGAACGAACAGCAGTTCGATGCCCGCCGCGCGGAAGGCAAGGGCAGGCTGGGGCTGTTGGCCCAAGAGGTTGCGCGTCTGGCCGGCGCGGTGCTGACCGAGTACGCCGCCGTGCAGCGCAAGCTGCCGCAGGCCAAGCCGCACGCGTCCGCCTATGCCGACCTGCAACAGCAATTAAGCGCGCTGATGCCAAAGTGGTTCATCCGCGACACGCCTGACGCCCAGTTGTCGCACTTCCCGCGTTACCTGAAGGCCGCCGTGGCGCGTATCGACAAGCTGCGTGCCGACCCGGCGCGCGACGCCAAGCTGGTGGCGGAAATGGCGCCGTTGCTGACGCAATATCAGCGCGCGCGGTCGGCGCTGAAGGGCGCGCCGGACCCGCGCCTGGACGAGTTCCGGTGGTTGCTTGAAGAATTGCGGGTGGCGTTGTTTGCGCAGGAACTGCGCACGCCGATGCCGGTGTCGGTAAAGCGGCTGATGAAAAGCTGGGAATCGCTCAAGCGCTGAGGGCGCTTGAGGGGGGGGGGGGGGGGGGGGGGCCGCCCCT
>NZ_JBLVOL010000098.1:3964-18268 GCF_053543755.1 Achromobacter semiaridum
GGCCCCCCCGCCGATGGCGTCCGGTTTTACAGGGCGATAAAGCCCACGATCACCAGCGCGATCAGGCCGTACTTGGTGGCCTTGTAGGCGGTGCGGTTCCAATTCTTGAACGCCTTGCGCTTTTGGTCGATGACCCAGTGCGCGTGCGTCAGCCGGTTGATGGCCCCGGTTTGGTCGCCGCCGTCGTTGGGCGAGCTGGCCGCCGACATCACCACACGCCCGAACCAGCGGTTGAACGCCTCCGCCCAGCGCCATTTCAGCGGACGCTCGACGTCGCAGAACAGAATGATGCGGTTCTGTTCCGAGTGGTTGTAGGCTTCGTGCACGTAGGTTTCGTCGAACACGACGCTTTCGCCGTCGCGCCAGCTGTAGGATTCGCCGTCCACGATGATGTGGCAGCGGTCATCGTTCGGGGTGACCAGGCCCAGGTGATAACGCAGCGAGCCGGCGAACGGATCGCGATGCGGGTTCAGCTGACCGCCCGGGGGCAGCTCGGCAAACATGGCGGCCTTGACCTTGGGCAGCGTTTTCAGGATGGCAACGGTTTTGGGGCAGAGCTCTTCGGCGGACGGGTGGCGGGCGTCATACCACTTCAGGTAGAACCGCTTCCAGCCGTATTTGAAGAATGAATTGAAGCCGATGTCGTTATGGGCGTCGGCGGCCCGGATGTGCTGCATCTGCGCCATTTGCACGGCTTCGTCGCGTATCGTCTCCCAGTTGTCGTCCAGCACCTTCAGTTCGGCGATTTCGCTGGTCGTCAGGTAGGGGGTGGGAGGCACGCGCGAGGCCAGCACCATGAAGGCATTGATGGGAGCGAGCAGCACCGAGTGGTCCAGAAGTTGCCGGCCCAGCGGCAGTTTGACTCGGCCTCGGAAGTGGGCGAACAGGATGGCGGCGAGCCAGATCCCGGGGATTAACCATTTCATACTTGAACGTCGTCCTGCGGCAGATAGGTCAGATCGACCTCGTATTGTTACACAAGCTTCCTGAGGTTCGCCTGACGGGCCCCTTCAGTTTCCATGCGGCGCCACGCTCAAAATTCCGGACGCAACGGCTTGGACCGTGATCCCTGGGTACAATTCCCGCTATGTCCGAAGCCGTAACAAACCCGACCCCTTTTGTGCACCTGCGCGTCCACTCCGAGTTCTCGGTGGTGGACGGTATTGTGCGCATCCCCGACCTGATCAAGCGCGTGGCCAAGCTGGGCCAGCCCGCCGTGGCGCTGACCGATCTGTCCAACCTTTTTGGCCTGATCAAGTTCTATAAAGGCGCGCGCGGCGCGGGGGTCAAACCCATCGCCGGCTGTGACGTCTGGTTAAGCAACGACGACGACCCGGGCAAGCCTTTCCGGTTGTTGTTGCTGGTGCGCAACCATCAGGGCTACCTGAATCTTTGCGAGCTGCTGTCCAAGGCGTTCCTGACGAACCAGGGCAAGGGGCGTGCCGAAATCCGCCGCGAATGGCTGCAAGGCCAGCAGGGCCTGATTGCGCTGTCGGGCGGCCGCATGGGCGACGTGGGCCAGGCGCTGGACGCCGGCAACGCCGTGTCGGCGCTGGCGCTGGCGCGGCAATGGGCGCACCTGTTTCCGGGCAGTTACTACATTGAATTGCAACGCGCCGGCATGGACGGCGACGAAGCCTACACGCAGGCCGCCATGCGCCTGGCGGGCGAAGCCGGGCTGCCCGTGGTGGCCACCCACCCGGTGCAATTCCTGGACGAATACGAATTCCAGGCGCACGAGGCTCGCGTCTGCATCGCTGAAGGCGAAATCCTGGCTAACCCGCGCCGCGTGCGCCGGTTTACCAAAGAGCAATATTTACTTAGCTCGGAAGAAATGGCGCGGCGGTTTGCCGACGTGCCCTCGGCGCTGGCCAACACGGTTGAAATCGCCAAGCGCTGCAACCTGAGCCTGGTGCTGGGCAAGCCGCGCCTGCCCAACTTCCCCACGCCCGACGGCGTGACGCTGGATGACTACCTGGTCCAGCTGTCCGAAGAGGGCCTGGAAAAGCGCATGGCGTTCCTGTTTCCCGACGAAGCGGAACGCGAAGCCAAGCGCGAGCAGTACTACGAGCGCCTGCGCTGGGAATGCAAGACCATCATCCAGATGGGCTTTCCAGGCTACTTCCTGATCGTTCAAGACTTCATCAACTGGGGCAAGAACAACGGCGTGCCCGTCGGACCCGGCCGGGGCTCGGGCGCGGGTTCGCTGGTGGCCTACGCGCTGGGCATCACTGACCTGGATCCCATCCGCTATGACTTGCTGTTCGAGCGCTTCCTGAATCCCGAGCGGGTCTCCATGCCCGACTTCGATATCGACTTCTGCCAGGACAACCGCGAACGCGTCATTGACTACGTCAAGGAAAAATACGGCCGCGCCGCCGTCAGCCAGATTGCCACGTTCGGTACGCTGGGCGCCAAGGCCGTGGTGCGCGACGCCGGCCGCGTGCTAGACATGCCCTACATGTTCTGCGACGGCCTGTCCAAGCTGATTCCGTTCAACCCGATGGATCCGTGGTCCCTGGAACGCACCCTGAAGGACGAACCGGCCTTCAAGGACCGCTACGAACAGGAAGAGGAAGTGCGCGCGCTGGTCGATCTGGCCAAGCCGCTGGAAGGCCTGACCCGCAACATCGGCATGCACGCGGGCGGCGTGTTGATCGCGCCGGGCAAGCTGACGGATTTCTGCCCGCTGTATTGCCAGCCGGGGCAGGAAAACAGCGCGGTGTCGCAGTTCGACAAAGACGACGTCGAAGCCGCCGGCCTGGTCAAGTTCGACTTTCTGGGCCTGCGCAACCTGACCATCCTGGACTGGGCCGTGCGCTACGTGCGCCAGTTCAACGAGGACAAGCGCGACTTTGACGTCATGGCGCTTGAGCTTGACGACCCGGCCGCCTACAAGATCCTGTGCGACGCCAACACCACCGCCGTGTTCCAGCTGGAATCGCGCGGCATGAAAGAGCTGCTGAAGAAGCTGCGGCCGAACACGTTCGAAGACATCATCGCCATGCTGGCCCTGTATCGTCCGGGGCCGCTGGAATCCGGCATGGTGGACGACTTCGTCAACCGCAAGCACGGCCGGGCCGCGGTGGACTACTTCCACAACGATCTGGAAGGCACGCTGAAAAGCACTTACGGGGTCATCGTCTACCAAGAACAGGTGATGCTGATCTCGCAGATCATCGGGGGCTATTCGCTGGGCGGCGCCGACCTGCTGCGCCGCGCCATGGGCAAGAAAAAGCCCGAGGAAATGGCCAAGCACCGCGAGCTGTTCGAACAGGGCGCCAAGGAAAAGGGCCACGACCCGGATCTGGCCGTCAAGCTGTTCGACCTGATGGAAAAGTTCGCGGGATACGGCTTCAACAAGTCGCACTCGGCGGCGTACGCACTGATCTCGTACCAGACCGCCTGGCTCAAGGCTTATCACCCGACGGAATTTTTGGCCGCCACCATGTCGTCCGATATGGACGACACGGACAAGGTCCAGATTTTCTGCCGCGACGCGCAGGACAACGGCGTTGAAGTGCTGCCGCCCGATGTCAATTTTTCGGGCTACCGCTTCGAACCCGTCAAGGACAAGTACACCGAAAAGGGCAAGCCGCCGCGCACCATGCGCTACGGCCTGGGCGCCGTCAAGGGCACGGGGCAGGGCGCCGTCGAAGACATCCTGCGCGCGCGCAAGGAAGGCGGCCCGTTCCTGAACCTGTTCGACTTCTGCCGCCGCGTGGGCAAGCAGGCCGTCAACCGCCGCACCATCGAAGCGCTGATCAAGGCCGGCGCGTTCGACACCATCGAACCGAACCGCGCGGCGATGCTGGCCTCGGTGCCTACCGCGATGGAAGCGGCCGAGCAGGCCGCCCGCAGCGCCAACCAGGCGTCGCTGTTCGGCGACGACAGCAGCGATGTGGTCGCCGGCGAACTGGCCAAGGTCGCGCCGTGGGACCTGCACAAGAAGCTGACGGAAGAAAAATCCGCGCTGGGTTACTACTACAGCGGCCACTTGTTCGACGCCTGGCGCGACGAAGTGCGCCGGATCGTGCCGATGCAGCTGGCGCGCGTGGAACCGCAGCGCGACCTGCAATGGATGTGCGGCGTGCTGGCCAGCGTGCGGGTCATGATGACGCGGCGCGGCAAGATGGTGTTTGCCGTGCTGGATGACGGCACCGCGCAGGTTGAGATCTCGGTGTTCAACGAGCTCTATGAAAAGCACCGCAACCGCTTGCGCGAAGACCAGCTGGTCATCGTGCAAGGCAAGGTCAGCAACGACGACTATTCGGGCGGCATGCGCATCGTTGCCGAACAACTGTACGACCTGCAACTGGCCCGCGAAGCACGCGCCAAATCGCTGCGGGTCAAGCTGAACGGCACGGCGGACGCGGCGCGCCTGCGCCAGATGCTGAACCCGTTCCGCGCCGAACCGGAAAACGGTATTCCGGGCGTGCCCGTCGATATCGTCTATACCAAGAACAATTTTCTATGCACAGTGCGGCTGGGCGAAGAATGGCGCGTCCGCATGGCCGACACGCTGCTTGAAAACCTGAACGCCTGGACCAAACCCGATGGAGTTGAGGTGACCTATTGATGCGAAGCCTGCGTATCGTGCATTCGGAAGCAGCCACCAGTTTTGGTGGCCAGGAAGGGCGGATCTTCAAGGAAATGACGGCCATGCGCGCGCGTGGCCACCATGTTGAAGCCATCGTCCAATCGCGGGCAATGCTGGTCGAACGTCTGACGGATGCCGGTTTTACCGTGCATAAAGTCGATATGGACGGGCCGGTGAATTACTTCAAGGGCGTGGCGGCCGTGCGCCGGATCCTGCGCGAGGGCCGCTACGACGTGCTCAACACGCACAGCCGGCGCGATACCGTCATTGCGGCGCTGGCCGGCCGGCTGGCCGGCACGCCGCTGATCGTGCGCACGCGGCACCTGTCGAACAAGGTGGGCTCGATGTGGTCCTACACGTGGCTGCCGCATCGCGTGACGACCGTCAGCGACCACGTGCGCAAATACCTGATCCAGCGCGGCGTGCCCGCCAACAAGATCGCCACCGTCTACTCGCCCATCGTGCTGCCGGCCCCGGTCGAACGGTCTACCTTGCGCGATGAACTCGGCCTGGCCGATGACGACGTGGTGGTGGGCTGCGTGGCGGTCATGCGCGCCACCAAGGGCCACAAGGACCTGATCGACGCGATGGCGCCGCTGATGCAAAGCCGGCCCAAGCTGCATCTGGTGTTTGTGGGGGGCGGCTCGCCGGTGTTTGAACAAACGCAGGAATACGTCGCCAAGCTGGGCTTGCAACACCGCATCCACCTGATGGGCATGCGGCGCGACGTGCCCAATCTGCTGGCCGGTTTCGACGTGTTCGCGCTGGCCACGCAGCAAGAGGCGTCGGGCACCGTCTATGTCGAAGCGCAGGCCAGCGGCCTGCCGGTGGTGGGCACGGATGTAGGCGGCGTTTCCGAAATGTTCCGCAATGGCGAGACCGGCATCCTGGTCCCGCCCAAGAACCCGCAAGCCCTGGTCGATGCCTTGCAGCGCCTGATCGATGACCCGGCCCTGCGCCGCCAGATGGGCGACGCCGGCCGCAAGATGGTCTGGGAAGAAGCCGTGTTTTCGCCGGTTCGCCTGGCTGAAACCACCGAAGCCGTCTACCTGAAGTGGCTGGCGGAACGCGCTGCATGAACGCGCCCAACGTCCCCGTGCTGATGTACCACCATGTCACCCCTGCGGGCGGCATGATCGCGGCGACCCCCGATGTGTTTGAAGCCCAGGTGTCGCGCCTGGCGCGCGCGGGTTATCAATCGCTGACGGCCACGCAGTTTGCCGCCTACCTGGCGGGGCAGCCGGTGCCTGAACGCTCGGTGCTGATCACCTTTGACGACGGCTATTTGAACAACTGGGTGCACGCGCACCCGGTTCTGGCGCGCCACGGCATGCGCGCCGTGCTGTTCACCATCACGGGTTGGATCGGTGACGGCCCCGTGCGCGCGCACGCCGGTCAGGGCGGCGTGCTGCCGGCCACGCCCGACCACGACACCTGCAAGCAATGGGTGGCGGCGGGGCGGACCGACGACGCCATGCTGCGCTGGAGCGAAATCGAGGCGATGCAAGCGGCGGGCACCTTCGAATTCCATTCGCACACGCACACGCACACGCGTTGGGACAAGGTCTGCGGCAACGACGTGGACGCCAAGCGCGAGCACATCGCCCGCGAACTGCACGATTCGCGCCAGACGCTGGTGCAGCGCCTGGGCTCGGTCAGCGACCACCTGTGCTGGCCGCAGGGTTACTTTGATGCCGACTACGTGGCCGCCGCGCGCCAGGCCGGTTTTGCACATCTGTACACCACCGACCCTTTCGGGCAGAACACGCCGGGTGCGGACCCCGAACACATCTATCGCTTCGCCGTGCGTAATCAGGGCGGAAGCTGGCTGAACCGGCGCGTCTGGTTGTCGCGCGACCCTTTCTGGGGTCCGCGTTACCACGCTTGGAAAGCCTGGAAAAAGCGTCTTAGGAATCGCGGATGAAGCTATCAGTCATCATCATCACCAAGAACGAAGCGGCCAACATCGCCGCCTGCCTGAAGTCCGTATCCTTTGCCGACGAGTTCATCGTGGTGGACTCGGGCAGCACCGACGGCACCGTCGAGCTGGCGCAGGCGCTGGGCGCGCGGGTCGAAGTCACGCCCGACTGGCCCGGCTTCGGCCCGCAGAAAAACCGCGCGCTGGACCTTGCCACCGGCGACTGGGTCTTGTCGATCGACGCCGATGAACGCGTTACCCCCGAACTGGCCCGCGAAATCCAGGACGTGCTGGCCAACCCGCGCGCCGATGCGTACGAGATTGCCCGGCTGTCCAATTTTTGCGGCAAGGACATTCGCCACAGCGGCTGGTGGCCCGACTACGTGCTGCGCCTGTTCAAGCGCGGCACCGCGCGCTTCACCGATGCCGCCGTGCACGAACGGGTGGTGCCGGCCAATGGCCAGCCCTTGAAATTGCAGGGTTATTTCAACCACTATCCCTATGACAACCTGGACGCGCTGATCAACAAGGTCAATCGTTATTCGTCGGACGCTGCCGCCATGATGTACGCCAAGGGGCGCCGCACGTCGGTGTTCGGCGCGCTGGGCCATGGCTTCTGGACGTTTGTGCGCATCTACCTGATCCGGCGCGGTTTCCTGGATGGCCGGCACGGCCTGGTGCTGGCGGTGACGGCCGCCGCGGGCAGTTTCTTTCGCTATTCAAAGCTGATGTTTCTGGCCGAGAAGCAAAAGTGAAGATCCTGTACACGAACTTCCATGCCAACAACGGCGGGGGCCACGTCACCTACATCATCAATCTGGCGAAGGCCTTGGCGCGTGACCACGACATCACCGTGGCGGCGCCGCCCACCAGCCGGCTGTATCGCTACGCCCGCGCGATTCCCGGCGTGACGGTGGTGGACATGGTGTACACGACGCGCCCGTCGTCCTGGTTCAAGGACCGCGCAAAGCTGCGTCGCCTGATCAAGACGGGGCGTTTCGACATCATTCACGCCAATGGTTCGGCCGACCACAAGCAGGTCATGCTGGCGACGCTGGGCATGGCGCGGCGCCCGCGCATTGTGTTCACCAAACATAATGACCACCCGCTATCCAGCTTCGGCCACAAGTTGCGCGTGGCGTTGGCCACGGACCACGGCATCGCGGTCAGCGATTACGTGCAGGGGCTGATGCAGCAGTCCCCCTACAGCAAGCGTCCCATCACCACGATCCGCCATGGCGTTGACACCGACTTCTTTGCGCCGCCGCCGCCCGAAAGCCTGGACAAGCTGCGCGCGCTGATCTTCGGGGAAGACTGGCAGGGCAAGCTGCTGCTGGGTAGCGCGGGCGGCACCGACTACGACAAGGGCTGGCTGGACCTGGTGGCAGCCGTGGCCGCCTTGCCGCCCGAGGACAAGGCCCGCGTGCTGCTGATGGTGGCGGGCGACCCGCCCAACGAGGCCAAACTGGCTCGCGTGCGCGAGTTGGGCATGATTGATCAGGTGCGCTTTCCGGGCTTGCTGGACGACGTGCGCGCGTCGCTGGCGTCTTGCCACGCCGGCTTCGTGCTGTCGTATCGCGAGGCCCTGTCTTTCGCCTGCCGCGAGATCATGGCGCTGGGCTTGCCGGCACTGGTGAGCAACGCCGGCGGCCTGCCGGAAAACGTGACCGATGGCGTGGACGGCTGGATCGTGCCGGTGCGCGACGTGGCGGCGATGACGGCCAAACTGCGTTTCATGCTGGACCATCCAGACACGGTGCGCGAGATGGGCGCGCGGGCGCGCGAAACCAGCCTGCGCGACTTCAATCTGCCACGTTTCGCGGCGGCCACAGTGGACGTCTACCGGCGTACGCTGGATGGACGTCGGGCTCTATAATCCGGTCCTATGTCTATTCCCATTCTCATGTACCACCAGATCGGCGAGCCCAATCCCAAGGGCACGCCGTTTCGTGGGCTGACGGTGCACCCCGACAGCTTCGCCCGCCAGATGCGCTGGATGCGTCGGCTGGGCTATCGCGGCTTGTCGATGCGCGATGTGATGCCTTATGTGCGCGGTGAACGGCAGGGCAAGGTCTTCGGCATTACCTTCGACGACGGCTACCGCAACGTGCACCACAACGCGATGCCGATCCTGAGCGAGCTTGGCTTTACCGCCACCAACTATTTTGTTGCGCGCCAATTCGACGGCGGCAACGTCTGGGACTTGCAAAAAGGCATTCCTTTTTCGGCCCTGATGACCGTGAACGAAATGCGCGAATGGGCGCAGGCCGGCAACGAAGTGGGCTCGCATACGCTGGACCACGTGCATCTGCCCGAGCTTGCCCCCGACGAGGCGCGCCGCCAGATCGTTGAATCCAAGGATGAATTGGAACAGGCCCTGGGCGCGCCGGTCACCGCGTTTTGTTACCCCTATGGCGACCACGGCCCCGAACATCGCGCCATGGCGCGCGAGGCGGGTTACGACAACGCCACGCTGACGCAGCGCGGCCTGGCCGCGGCCTCGGATGATCCTTTCGGCTTGCCGCGTGTGACGGTGGCGCGTTCCACCAACATCATCCGTTTCCTGCAGAAGTGCCTGACCCGGTATGAAGACACCCGCCGGCGCCGTTGAGCGGCGGCTTCGCATCGCGCTGCTGGTGGACCGTTTCGGTAACCGCTTCGGTGGCGCCGAGGCATACGGCGTGGAGCTGATGCGGGTGCTGGGCGAGCGTCACGACGTGTCTGTCGTTGCGCGCGATTTTGACAGCGATCTGCCGTTCGATTTCCTGCCCGTGCGGTTTCCCAGCTGGCTGCCCAGCTGGATGCGCGTGCTGTATTTTGCCTGGCGCGCCGACCGGCTGACGCGCGGCCGCTTTGACATCGTGCATTCGCACATGAACGGCTGGGCGGGTGAAATCCAGGTCATGCACGTGACGCCGGTGCGCTATAACCGCGTGGCGCGCGTCAACCCGGTGCAGCGTTTCCGGGCGTGGCTCAGCCCGCGCCTGGCCACCTATCTGCTGCTGGAAAAGCTGCGTGTGCGCCAGTCGCCCGCGCGTCATGTGGTGGCCGTGTCCGGCTTGATCATGGACCAGCTGCATCGCAGCTATGGTCCGCAGCTGAAGGTGGACATCATCGCGCCGGGCGTCAAGCTGCCATCGCCTGATCTGGCCCTTCGCCGTGAGGCGACCCGTGCCCGTTTGGGCTGGGATGCCGACACCATCGGCTGCCTGCTGGTGGCAAGAAACCCGCTACGCAAGGGCCTGCCGGCGCTGCTGGACGCGCTGGCGCAGCTGCCGGCGCAGTACAAGCTGCTGGTGGTGGGCGCCGATGACGCCACCCGCGACCGAGTCCGCGCGGCGGGCGGCATTGCCCACCGCGTAACGCTGATCGACCCTACGCCGGAAGTTGCCCAGTATTTCAGCGCGGCGGATATCTATGCGCACCCCACCTTGAATGACAGCTATGGCATGGCGCCGTTGGAGGCCATGTCGCACGGGTTGCCCGTGGTGGTGAGCTCGCCGGCTTACTGCGGGTTTGCGCAATACCTGTCCGCGGGCAAAGACGCGTTGATCCTGCAAGACCCGCGCGACGGCGCGCAGCTTGCGCAGGCGCTGGAACGGCTGGGTTCAGAGCCGGACCTGCGGGCGGCGCTGACCGAGCGTGGCTTGGCAATTGCGCGCGACCAAAGCTGGGAAACGGTGGCTGCCCGATACGAGGCGCTGTATGAAAAGGTGCTTCAAGCGCGGCAACAGGCTTGATGCCGGGGCCGGGTTCAGCGGCAGGCGATTGATCACTGATCACTGAGCACTGAGCACTGATTACTGACCGCGGGCCGCGGGCCGCGGGCCATTAATAACGGTCAACCGCCGGGCGCGGTGGCGCGTTCCAGATCCGCCAGCCATCGCACGGCGTGCTCGCGGTCAGGGCCGCACATTTCTTGTTGGGGTTGCAGCCCGCCGCAGAAGTCGGGGCGGGTTGGCAGGCCGAAAATCGCACAGCGCATGTCCGGCAGCAACTGAATACAGGGCACGCCGGCCGGCTTGCCCTGGGGCATGCCGGGTATCGGCCGCGTGATTGACGGGGCGATGCAGCACGCGCCGCAGCCCGCCCGGCAATCCAGGGCGGTAGCCGTCAGGCTCATACCCATCCGCGCAGCCAATAGACGAACAGGCCGGCGTATTCCTTGATGATGGAACGGCTGGCATCGAAGGTGCGCTGGTCGGGCAGCCACGGCGACAGCGAGCCGTCGGCCGGCGCCACGATCTGCGGCGGCGCGGGCGCTGCGATGGCTTCCACGCCTTGCTTGGAAAACGCGGCCATGGCGCGCGGCATGTGCAGCGCGGACGTCACCAGCAGCACTTTGGCGATACCGCGCGATTTCAGTGCGTCTTCGGTCAAGGCCGCGTTTTCATAGGTGGTGCGGCTGCTGTTTTCCAGGATCAATGCCGATTCCGGCACGCCCTGCTGGCGGATGGCGTGTGCCATGCCTCGGGCTTCGCTGACGTCGCCTTCCAGCGCGCCGCCCGACAACAGCACCTTGGGCGCGCGTCCGGCCAGATACAGCTGTGCGGCCGTGTCCACGCGCACCACGGCGGTGTCTTTGTCATAGGGCAGGAACCAGTTGGCGCGCCCATTGGCCGTATTGCCGCCCAGCACGACGATGGCGTCGGCGGTGGGGGAATCGGCGGGAGGCAGGTGCGGATATCGGTTTTCAAGCGCGCCGCCCAGCCACAGCGACGTCGCGGGCAGGGACCAGGCCAGCGCCCACAGCAAGCCCGCGGCGATGATGGCCGCGCCGGTCTTGCGCAGGCGGAACCATCCCAGCGCCAGACCGATGATGACCAGCGTTACGCACAAGTTATAGGGAATGATCAGATTCGTAAGGTAGCTGGAAAAGGTCATGTCAAAACAATCCTGATTACATCGTCCCGCCCAGCAGGGTCATCGCCTGCTGTTCTACTTCTTCGGCGGTCGGCCATGCGTGCTCCGACCCGACGCATACTGCCCGAGGCGACCACGGGCCCGTTCGGCCCGGCCGGGTCACGCCAAACAGCGCAAGTTCCCGGGCGGACGCGGCGGCGGCAACGTGGGATACCCCGGAGTCGTTGCAGACCACCAGCGCCGCGCGTGCCGTCAACGCGGCAAACGCGCCCAGCGGCAAGGCGGGCAGCAATTGCGCCGTTGGAGCATTGCGCCGTGCCTCGTCGGTTTCGGCCGGAGGGGGGCACATTACCACGGTATGGCCCTGCGCCTGTAAGGCGCGCGTCAGTGTATCGAATCCCGGCCAGACCTTGATCTTGCCCTTGTGCAAGCCGGTGGCGGTGGGAGCAATCAGGACAAAACGCTGCGCGCTCAGCCCGGCGGCCTGCATGGCCTGGTCGGCGGTCTGCTGGTGCGACGGGGTCAGCGGCAGGTCCAGCGGGGGGCCGGGCTGGGCCGGGCCGCTGGGCAAGCCCCAGAGCGACAAGGCCTGGCGGGTCAGGTGATGCCAGGACTGCACCGCGTGCAAAGATTCATCGGGCTTGGTCACCGGCCAACGCAGCAGAAAGCTGCGGCCGTCGTCGCGGTAACCGGCGCATGGCAGGCCGGCCAACCGGAACACCAGGGCGCTGGACAGCGAATCCGGCAACAGCAGGCCCCGCGCGCGGCGGCCCATGGCGCCCAGCGAACGGCGGTGGGCGCTGACGGCGGCCCGGTCCGGGCCAACCTTGCCGCGCATGGGAACAAAGTCCTTCTTCGGCACGCCATCGAGCAGGTCACGGGCCCATGGCCGCGCGCAGATCACCAGGGGCAGGCCACTAGCCTGCAATGCGCGCAAGCTGGGCAGGCTCATGCAGACGTCGCCCACCCAATTGGGCAGGCGCACGTATAAACAGCTGATATCGGACATGGATGGGTGGGAAGGCAAATTAGTCTTATTAGGGATAGGGCGACTCAGCGCGGCGGCGCGTAGCCAGTACAATCCTGGGCACAATTGTATAAAAGCGAGTGTTCCCTTTGAATTCTCCCGCACGCAACACACCCGCGGACGCCACTCCCGTCAAGGCCGAACTCTGGAGCCGGATCTACAGCCGGGTGGGTTCCTACTGGAAGGGCTTGTTGCTGGCCGTCTTGCTGATGGCGGGCGCGGCCGCGACCCAACCCGTTCTGGCCGTCATTATGAAGCCCTTGCTGGACGGCGGCTTTTCGGGCACCAAACCCTATTATGTCTGGGCATTGCCGTTGGCGGTGGTGGGCCTGATCCTGCTGCGCGGCATCTGCAACTTCTTCAGCGACTACCTGCTGGCCTGGGTGGCCAACAACGTGCTGCTGGGCATGCGCCGAGACATGTTCGAGCGCCTGCTGGGCTTGCCCGACGCCGACTTCAAGCGCGGCGACACCGGGCGCCTGCTTAACCGCTTCACTATCGACGCGGGCAACGTCACCGGCTACGCCACCGACGTCATCACGGTGCTGGTGCGCGAAACGTTGGTTGTCATCGCGCTGATCTGCGTCCTGCTGTACATGTCGTGGGTGCTGACGCTGATCATCCTGATCATGTTGCCGGTGTCGGTGCTGATCTCGCGCTTTTTCATCAAGCGCCTGCGCCGCATCAACCGCGATACGGTCAACATGAACGCCGAACTGACCCGGGTGGTCGGTGAAGGCATCGACGGCCAGCGCGTCATCAAGCTGTTCGACGGCTATGAAGTCGAACGCGGCCGCTTCGACTTCGTCAGCCGCCGCCTGCGCCGGTTTGCCATGCGCACCGCCACGGCGGACGCCGCGCTGACGCCCCTGACCCAGGTCTGCATTTCGATTTCAGTGGGCGCGGTCATTGCCGTGGCGCTGAGCCAAGCCAACAGCGGCTCGCTGACGGTGGGCAGTTTTGCGTCGTTCATGGCGGCGCTGGCGCAGATCTTCGACCCCATCAAGCGCCTGACCAACGTGGCCGCCCGCATGCAGAAAATGCTGGTGTCCGCCGAAAGCGTTTTCACGCTGATCGACCAGACGCCCGAAATCGACACCGGCACCAGGGAACTGCCCGAACCGGTGCGCGGCAAGGTGGAATTCCGCCACGTCAAACATCGCTTTCCCGATGCGGACCGCGATACGGTCAACGACATTTCCTTTGTTGTGGAACCTGGCCAGACGGTGGCGCTGGTGGGCCGTTCGGGCAGCGGCAAGACCACGCTGGTCAACATGCTGCCGCGCTTTGTGCTGGCCGACTCGGGGACGATCCTGGTGGACGACACGCCCATCAACGACCTGACGCTGCGCAGCCTGCGTTCGCATCTGTCGCTGGTCAGCCAGGATGTCGTGCTGTTTGACGACACCATCGCGGCCAACGTCGGTTATGGCGCGCTGGGCAAGTCCAGCGAGCAAAAGGTGCGCGACGCCCTGGCGGCCGCCAACCTGCTGGAATTCGTGGAAGGGCTGCCGCAGGGCATCAACACGCAGGTGGGCGAGAACGCCGCCCGGCTGTCGGGGGGGCAGCGCCAACGCCTGGCCATTGCGCGCGCGCTGATCAAGAACGCGCCCATTTTGATCCTGGACGAAGCCACCTCGGCGCTGGATAACGAATCCGAACGCCAGGTGCAGGCCTCGTTGGAACGCCTGATGAAGGGCCGCACCACGCTGGTCATTGCGCACCGGCTGTCCACGGTTCAGAACGCCGACCGCATCATCGTGCTGGACGCCGGCAAAATCGTCGAACAGGGTCCCCACGCCGAGCTGCTGGCCGCCGATGGCCTGTACGCCTCGCTGTACAAGATGCAATTTCGCGACGACTGAACGCTACCCTTATCGGCCCCAGCCCCCCCGC